>CAYPHV010000021.1:0-2228 GCA_964410645.1 uncultured Nautiliales bacterium | reverse complement strand
TATTGCAATATTCAATTAATTCAAAAATGTGAGGATATATTGTAGGCTCTCCCCCTTGAATATCCACTGCATTATTTGCATAAACATATCTTAATGTATGCATGATTTTTTTTGCTTTTTCTAAACTCATAAAAGCATGTTCAGGATGTTCTTTATTGTTAATCTTGTCTTTAAAATAACAAAAGTAACAATTTAAATTACATGTTTGTCCAAGCCATACAACTCCTCTTTTTGTAAGAGTTCTTTTTTTTGTGAATGTTAAACTTTCTTTTTTTCTGTCTTTATAAAAATAAATTTCTCTTGCTTCTTCTAAGGTCATTTTATTTCCTTTTTTTAAAAATGAATTCTTTTTTTAGGTTTAAATTTTTTGTTTCTAAATTTTAAATAATGGAATATTAATTTGTTTGCAATATCAATTTTTTTAATTAATGGTGCATTTATTTCAAAAAATAAAATTTTTAAATAAATTTTTAAAATATGTTTATCAATTATATGCTTTGTTGTGAATTCTGCATAAAGATTATAAACATTTTCGAAAAAACTTTTATCGATATTTAATTTATTTAAAAATTCTTTTTTTACTTGATTTATTACAAGATATCTATAATATTTTTCAGAAAAAGTTATTTTTTTATAATTACAAGTAAATAAATTTTTTCCATGAATTCTATATTCTGTAAGTTCATCTTCTATAAAATACATTTCACTCATTAAACTAGCTCCAAAAACTATTACATCATCAGCGCGTATTTTAAAAAAGCTTTCTTTTTTTATTGGAAAAATATTGTTTGCTAATTTTTTTGAGATACTTATATTAGAAGTAGTACTTCCTGTGAATATTGAAAGGTAATAAACTAAAAATTGATTAAAACCTCCATAAGGATAGTAAATATTAAAATCAGATTTAGTATTTCCAATTAATTCATAATCATTTATTATATATTCGTATCCTTTTTGATAAGTTTCTATTACTTTTTCTAATTTTTTAGGTTTAAATTTATCATCGCTATCAAGAAAACAAATTATTTTTCCTTTACAATGTTTAAAGCCTTCATTAAATGCACTTGCTTGTCCTTCATTTCTTTTAAATATGGGTTTGATTCTCTTATCTTTATTAGCATAATTTTCAATAATGTTTCTTGAATTATCGGTACTACCGTCATCTACTATTATAAGCTCAAAATTTTGATAAGTTTGATTTAAAACACTCTCAATAGCTTCTTTTATGAAAGAAGCATAATTATAATTGTCCATAATTATTGAAATTAGCATAAATTTACCTTTTTTACTATTATTAAATCTTCAAAAATATGTGATACTTTGTATTTTTCTTTATAAAATTTTATTAAAACTTTTTTTATCAAGGCAGTTTTGTAAATTATAATAATATCTTTTTTAGTTATATTTTCAAATAAAAATTCAAATAGACTTTTTAAATATAATTCTTCTATTTTATCATTTTTTAAATTAAGGTTTATATAAATTAATTTAGGTGTTTGTAATTTAAACTTTTTATTTTCTTTTAAATTTTCAATATCTTCTTTGAAAAAAAGAATGAAAATATTATTTATTTTTTGGTATAAATATTCAATATATCTTTTTTTATATCCTTCTATTTTTCCTAAATATAAATATGTTGAAGGTTGGAATAGATATTCTAAAAAGAATTTAAAAAAATTTCTTTTAATTAATTTGTATTGAAATTTAATCCATTCTTTATATAAGATAGTAGTAATATAAAATTTATTATTTCTATTATAAGAATTACCAAGATATTTTTTTACTAATTGTTTTTGCTCTTTTGTAATTAAATCTTGAGGTTTTAAAAAAAATTTATTTAAACCATGTTTGTCTAATTTATTATTTCCGTATAAGAAAAAAGGTATTTTTAAATCTAAAGCATAAAAAGTATATGAACCTATTTGATCAGATGTCACATATTTAAATTTTTTTAGAATATTATAAAATCTTGGAATAAAGTCGTATCTTGAGCCATGTCCTATTGTGGTTATATTTAATCCATTTTCATAAAATATTTTATGATACCCTTTATGTACATCTCTAAAATACACACATATTACAATAGGATAAAATTTTTTAGGTAATTTTTTTAATTTATTTATATATTCTTGTATTTTATTTGGTGACCAGGGATCATTTTTTGGTGTAGAATGATATGGAAAAACTAATGTTCCAACTGTATTTTTTTCTTTTTTAATATTAAATTT
>CAYPHV010000020.1:0-24267 GCA_964410645.1 uncultured Nautiliales bacterium | reverse complement strand
ATCCAAATCATTAAATTTTGCCATCATCTCCCCCAAATAATTAAATCATCTCTTTTTTCTATATGCAAAATTTCTATTTTATCATCCACCTGATAATTCTTTCTACTAAACATTTTAGGAGATACTATAAAAACTTTCCAGTCTACTATATTTTTAAGAGTATTATAAAGATTTTCCCCACCTTCTACCATTATAAATTTATAATCATTAAGCCTGTTTAAATTATCCTCAATAAAAACTTTTCTTTCGCTTACATTAAAAAGAGGTATTGTTTTATCAAATTTTTTTCTTTTTGAATAAATTAATACATCCGGGGCTTTTCCGCTAATTCTCCTGCTATCCAAGGTCGGTCTATCGATTCTTACTGTATTCCCGCCGATTACCAGCAAATCAATTTTATCCCTTATCTGATGAACCCAGTTTAATGAAGATTCGCTGCTTATATATCCGCCTGTAATTGTCCCATTTAGGCTCTCGGCCAATTTAAAAAAAATAAATCTCTCTTTCCATTTTATAAAAGGTTCTATCAAATCAAAACATCTTTTATCATTTACAACTTCCACTTTAATACCGGCATTTTTAAGTATTTCCACCCCGCCGCTGTGTGATTTTATCGGATCAAGCCATCCGATAGTTACTTTTTTGGGTTTTAAAATAGATATCAAATGAGCACAGGACGGAGTTTTTCCTATATGGGAACATGGTTCAAGCGTTACATAAATCTCAGCATCTTTAAAAAAATTATTATGGTTTTTTATCAAATATTCGTGAATTTCTTTTGCAGTTTTTAACTCAGGGGTTTTGTGAAAAAATGAAAAAGCCTTCCAAAGAGCATTAACCTCGGCATGAGGAAATCCGGCTTTTTTGTGGGCGTCCGCAAAAAGTTTATTTTTAACTATTACCGCACATCCGACAGCCGGATTTGGATATGTTAAAAACTGATATTTCCAGGCTTTTTGAATAATTAAATCAAAAACGCTTTTATCCATTAAACTTATACGTATTCCATTCTATATATGTTTTGGCTTTTCTTATTTTCTTAAAATTTACTTTTTCTTTTCCAATTTCTGCTGTTTCTCCGTCAAAACTTTTTAGAATTCCTTTTATTTTTTTACCTTCATCTGTAGTAACTTTTACCTTTTCACCTATACTTTTTTCAAAATGCTCTTTTTTAGTCAGTTTTCTTTCAAGCCCGGGAGAACTTACTTCCAAAAAATATTTGCCTTTTATCGGCTCTTCCATATCAAAAATAGGAGAAAGCAGATTGTTTATCACAGCACATTCATCCAAATTTACACCACCTGGTTTTGTTATATAAATTCTAAAAAATTTATTTCCGCTCTCTTCGCTTTTTTCAATATCATAAAATTCACATCCGTTATCTTCCACTATATTTTTAATTACATCATAAAGATCCATCCGAACCCTTTTTGATTTTTTCAAACAGTTTTTCCATTTTGTTCTCTTTTTCAAACAATTCGTCAAAAGTAAATGCAAAATTCGGGACTTTATACCAGCCTGTTGTTTTCAATGTATAACTTTGAATATTTCCGTGTGCTAATTTTAATTGTTTCAAAGCATCACGCTGTTCTTTATCATTCAAATAGCTTTTGCCAAGATAAACTTTTGCATCGCTTCCGTCTCTTGAACAAACAACATCAACAACACTTAACGAATTTATTCTGTTATCATTCATTTGGGCAAGGGCTTCCGGTAAAATTTCTTTAAGAATTGACTCTTTTCTTTGAATTTTTATACTTTTACCCATTATTATCCTTCAAAAGAAGCTTTTTCTTCTATTTTTTGATACGTTTCTAATATATCGCCTACTTTTATATCGTTATAACCTTCTACCATAATACCGCATTCAAACCCTTTACCTACTTCTTTTACATCGTCTTTAAATCTTTTTAGACCCGCTAATTTACTGTCATAAATAACAACTCCATCTCTTATGACTCTCACGTAATCGCCTCTTTTGACAACCCCGTCTTGTACATAGCATCCTGCAATCGCACCGATTTTAGGAACATTAAACACATCCCTTATTTCTATTGTGGCTGTTACATTTTCTTTAACATTAGGTGTCATGAGACCTGAGAGCAATTCTTTAATATCGTCAATTAAGTCATAAATAATTGAATAAGTCCTAATTTCAATTCCTTCTTGTTTTGCCTTACTCTTAGCGCCTGTTGTAGGACGGACATTAAATCCTAAAATAATTGCATTAGGTTCACTGGCTTTTGCCAATATTACGTCATTTTCACTGACAGCTCCTACATCAGAATGGATAATATTAACTTTCACTTCTTCATTTTGCAATTTTATCAGACTTCCTTTAATGGCCTCAACACTTCCCTGGGTATCTGCTTTTATTATTATTGGAAGTTTTTTAAGCTCACCTTCTAAAATCATTTTTTGCAAATCTTCAAGTGTAGCTTTTGTTGACTTTGATTTTTCTTTTTGATCAAGATAATTTTTCCATTTATCAGCCGTATCTTTTGCGATTTTATCATTCTCAACACTTATCAAAATATCCCCTGCACTCGGCACTTCATCAAAACCGCTGACTTCTACCGGTTCACCGGGCAAAACTTCTTTTTTCTGTTTTCCCATATCATCAATTAAAAGTCTTACTTTTCCGTATGTTTTACCGCATACAAAACTGTCCTGTTTTTTAAGTTTACCGTTTTTAACAATAACTGTAGCGACCGCTCCTTTGCCTTTTTCTATTCTGCTTTCTATTACCACGCCTTTTGCAGGACAATTAATATCTGCTTTAAGTTCCATCATTTCAGCTTGAAGAGAAATGGTCTCAAGCAAATCATCCACCCCCTCTCCTGTTTTAGCTGAAACTCCTACAAACTCATATTCTCCTCCCCATTCAACAGGTGTAATACCTATTTCCGCAAGTTGAGATTTTACCAAATCCGGATTTGCTCCAGGTTTATCTATCTTATTTACCGCAACAATAAATGGAACATTTGCATTCTTAGAATGTGCTATAGCTTCCCTGGTTTGTGGCATAACGCCGTCATCGGCGGCTACTACAATAATAGCAATATCAGTAACCTGTGCGCCTCTTGCTCTCATCTCGGTAAACGCTTCGTGTCCGGGAGTATCTATAAATGTTATATTTTTCCCTTCTTTTTCTATCATATATGCGCCTATATGCTGAGTAATTCCACCGGCTTCATGCGAAGTTATTTTACTGTTTCTGATTCTGTCAAGCAGACTTGTTTTACCGTGATCAACATGTCCCATAATAGTGATTATCGGAGCACGGGGAACATTGTATTTATCCTTTGGACATTTTTTTTCATATTTTTTAATATAATCAAACTCTGCCAATGGATCATAAATTTCAATAGAAACTCCAAATTCTTCCGCCAGTGTTTCTATATGCTCTTCATCCAAAAAGTCATTTTTATCTTTTTCTTCGCCTAATTCTTTTAATGCCCCTATTACATCTTCAAGAGGCTTTTTAATCATTTCTGCAAATTCATAGACTCTAATTTCATTTGGGATTTTAACAGCCTGAATTTTAGTTTCCTTCTTTTTCTTTCTTTTTTTTCTAATAAAGGTTTTATTTAAATCTTTTTCTTCTTTGATTTTTTTTCTTCTTAATTGCTGTTTTCTTGCCTCTTTTTTATTTTCTATTTGAGTCTTTGTTTGAGTTTTTTCTTCAACCGTCTCATCAAGACTTATATCGTTAAAATACAAATCAAGAAGCTCTACTTGTTCTTCTTCTATTACATTCATTTCGGCTAAATCCATATTGATATTAATTTCTTTTGCCTCTTTTTTTGCATGTGCTGGTTTTTTTGTTTTTTTAGGCTTTGCCTTTATAACTTTTTTTTCTTTGAGAGGAGATTTTTTGATTTCTGTCTTTTTTTCCTTAATCTCTTCTTTTGGTTTTGCCTTTTGAATTACAGTAATACCTTTTTGTGTTTTTTTAATCAAATCATTAAAAGATCTTCTTTTTTTTCTTCTTGTGTTTTTAGGCTCTTCTTTTGGCTTTTCCTCTTCTTTTATTTCTTTTATTTCTTTTGCTTCTTTTATTTCTTTTTGCTCTTCTTTTGGCTTTTCCTCTTCTTTTGTTTTACCGTGTTTTAAATATTCATCTATTTTTGCCGCATCCATAGGCGCTATACCGCTTCTTATTGATGCTTTTATACCAAGTTCTTTTGCCAAATCAATGACTTCTTTTGATTTTAATCCCAATTCTTTTGCTACTTCTGAAATTTTTAACTTCAAGCATGCTCCTTTTTTAATGTGAAATGAAAAATGGAAAGTTACCAATCATCTCTTTTGCTTCATTTCTATTTGTTTTACAAATTTTAGAGATATAATTTATAAATTTTTTAGAATTTATACAATTATTACAAACATAAAAACTTTTTTTAACCCCGCTAAAACGAATTAATTTATTATTTTCGCACTGAAGTCTGTTAAGCTCACTTTGAAAATACCTGTTTCTGCATATTATACACATTCTAACAGGTTTATGTTTTAATTTTCCATTTTTCATTTTACACTTTTAATTATATACTTTAACTCCTATATTGTCAAAATACAGTATTTTTACCTCATACTCTTTAAAATTACTTTTTAAAGAATTATATATGCTATATGCATCATCTTTATATGCTAAATTAAAAAATGTTGATCCACTACCGCTTAGTGTTGATAACAAAGCCCCTTCTCTAAGCGCCATTTCTCTGATTTTAAACAGATCAGGTATATGCCTCATCCTCAATTCCTGGTGTATTTTATCTTCCACCACATATTTTAAAATATCAAATTTTTCAGAAAAAAATGCAGCCGTAATCATAGATGCCGAAGAAATATTTGTAACAATATCTTTCAATGGATAGTGAGATTTTAATGCATTTCTACTTCTGGAAGTGGAAACCGTCCTATTTGGAATCACAATAACCGCCCTTAAAGATTTAGGGATAAATTTTTTCAGAAAAAAAATTTTGTTTTTTCTTATTTTTGCAACGCAAAAACCTCCAAGTGTCGCAGGGGTTATATTATCCGGATGAAATTCGTAATTAAACGCGGTATTTACAATTTTATCTTTTTTATAAGGCACCTGAGCCGCTTCATAAGCGGCTGCAATAGCTGCAACTATTACAGCTGATGAACTCCCGAGGCCTCTGCTTAAAGGGATTTTATTATTAAATTTAAAAGAATATTTAGGTTCATAACCGGTTAAATTTTTGTATATCTCACTAAAAATCTCTACAAAATAATTTCTTTTTAATGTTCTTAAAAATTCAGCATTTTCACCGTAAATTTCAATAGAAGTTATATTTGAACGCTTTATTTCTATTTCATTTCTAAGATTTAGAGCAAGACCTAACGTATCAAAACCAGGTCCCAAATTTGCGCTTGTTGCCGGCACTGTAATTACCATTCATTTCCTTCACACTGGACTTAAAACATATAAAGGGGATATATCTTCGCTATATTTATCTAAATTTATTTTTTTAGGCAATAGAAATTCCCCTTCTTTTTTATTTTTTTCAAGTGTTATTATACCCTCTTTTTTCACAAAAAAACTATTTCCTGCCGCTTTTATCGGCTGATTATTATTAAATTCAAAACCGTCTGCCGCAAGTAATTTTATATTATTTGAAATTTTAAGCGTATTAAAAAATAAAAAACTCAATTTTATAGCCATATAACTGCCCGGGCCTTTTGCGTATATAATACTGTTAATATCATATTTCTTTAAAAGTTTGTTCATAATTTCCGGCAAGATATCACTTGTTTTACCGCTTTTTTCTATTTTTTCTTTTAATGCTTTATTTTCATAAATTCCTATTTTAAGAGGAGATGAAATTGTAATGGCAATAATATCAACTAAAGGCTTTTGCAAGTGCCAATTCCTCTTGTTTTCCAAATGTAACGATTTCATATGCTTCTTCTTCTATCGCTTTGAGCGTCAATAGATGATTTAAATAATGACCGCTTGCAAATGCTTTATATTCACCAATAAAGTTATATCCCAGTAAACTCATGTCCCCTACTGCATCCAAAATTTTATGCCTGACAAATTCGTTTGAAAATCTTAAATTTTCATTTAAAATAGTCTTTTCATCCAAAACAACGGCATTTTCCAAACTTCCGCCTAATGCCAGACCGATACTTCTTAAATATTGAACTTCTTTTAAAAAACCAAACGTTCTGGCTCTTGCTATTTCTTCAATGTATTTTTTAGTGGAAAAATCAAATTTATATCTTTGTTTTCCTATTAAAGGATGATCAAAATAAATTTCAAAATCAAAATTTATTTTGTTGCCGGGTATTAATTTTACATATTTTTCACCCTCTTTTATTTCAACTTCTTTTGTAATCTTCAAAAATTTTTTGGATTCTTGCAATTCTTTAATTCCTGCTTCTTTTATCATCATTACAAAACTGTTCGCACTTCCGTCAAGAATGGGTATTTCATCATTATCTACAATAATTCTTAAATTATCAATTCCAAATGCATATACTGCACTCATTAAATGCTCTATCGTTGAAATAACAACGCCTTTATCGCCTATTACAGTTGCCATTTTAGTATCTACTACAAAATCAGGTTTTAAAGGAATTGTAATTCCTTTGTCACTTCTATAAAATATTATCCCCGAATTTTCCCCCAAAGGTTCCAGCCTGAGTTTTACCGGAACACCTTTATGAAGTCCTATTCCCACTACTTCTATCGGTTTTTGAATAGTTCTTTGTTTCATATTTCTTGCCTTTTATTATTATAAAAAAATGTTAATTTATCAATATTTCCCAAATCTTCCGCATTAAAAGACAGGTGCGAATTATTCTTTTTTATCAGCAGATACTGCCCTTCTACCGTAATAAAACCGTTATTTTCTCCCAAGATAAATGCATTACCTTTTATAATTATTTTAGCCCCGGGATTTATTCTTTTTAAAAACACGGCATCTGCATCTAATTTTATTTCTTCTCCATTTCTTATAATTTTATCAAATATTTTTATATTTGTTTTCTTTTCTCTGATTATTTCTTTTTCAATTATCCTGATTTTAGGTAAATCTTTTGTAGATATTTCCTTTTTAGAAGTAAAACTATCCTCAGAATTTAATATAAAATAATTTAATTTTTTTTCTTTTAAAAAATTTTCTATTTTTTTATCTGATTTTTTTAGCATAAAATAATATTTTTTTAAAAGTTCATATTTACTCTGTACAATATTTTTCAGTTTTTCAAAATCCTCAACCTCAAATACCCTCAGTGTTTTTTGTTTCATTGAAGAATAGTCCTTTTGGCATCATAAATAATTTTTAAAATATTTGTTTTTATCCATCTTGGATCCATCCATTCAAGAGGCTGAACCGGAATTCCCTGCACATATATTCCAAAATGAAGATGATCTCCAAAAACACCTCCGGTGGACCCTGTTTTTGCTATTACTTCACCCACATGTACATTATCACCCTTTTTTACCAAAAATTCACTCAAATGACTATATGTCGAATAAAGTCCTAGCCTATGATAAACAAACAGTGTATTTCCGTATATTCCCATATATTTTTCATTCTTTACAACCCCTTTATTCGATGCATACACTTTTGAATTTTTTATCCTGGCCAGATCTATCCCTTTATGAATAGCTGTTGAAATTTCTTTTCCTTTATAAAAATAATGTCTCAATTCCATAAATCCGGCTTCTTTTTTACTTCCGGGAAGAGGATAAAATCTTTTTAGATAAAAATTATTAATTTTATTTTCATAAATTTTATCTGTTATTTTAAAAATTTCGTTTTCATCTGCTTTTCTTAATGTTTCATTTTCCGCTTTAAAAATTTTCACAGGGTCGCCTGGAACGGACATACCCATTTTTTCCAATACGTTTTTTGCCACATTTTGTATAAAAGAATCCGTAATGGTAAGTTTTTTATTTTTGAATTGATATATCCCTTTAGTTCTCCAATAAAAAGGTATATGAACCTGCACACTGTTTCCGGCCAAATCATCCGCTATCACTTCTGCGTCAAAATTATTTTCATTAAAAGGCCAGGCCAACAGTGAAATATAATAATCTTTTTTTACAAAAGGAGTAAGCTTAAATTTATATTTATTGTTTACCAGAATATATGCATTTTTTAAATTATTGTCACTTATTTTTACAACAGCAACTGCACTTCCTCCTCTTCCTATGGCATAAGAATTATTAATGATATCTACATCCGGACCGGTGGTATCAACCTGCAATATAGTCTTTTTTATGCTTTGATTACCCCTAAAAAAATGCCAGTAAGACGTATCCTTAGCCAAAACTATTATTTGTATATTTTTGGTATCAATATGGGGAAGTTTGATGCTTAATTCAACATTTTTACCCAAAACAGGTTCGACAGATTTTGCAATTACCTCATCAAAACCGTTTCCTTTGACAATTACCTGATATGATTTAACGCCTCTGTTGTCACTTATTTTTATTTTAATCGGATTTTTTAAATTGGTATATCCGTTTGTTATGATGTCGATTTTAGGAGAAACTCTTTCGAAACTCGGAGAAAACCAGATAAAACCGATTAGCACCAAAATTACTGCAATAAATAAAATCCATAATTTTTTCATCTGTTTTCCTTCACTGTTTTTTCTAAATCATTTTTAAGCATATTTTTAACTTTTTCAAAATCAAATTCATTTTTTATTGTAGCTCCTGCAGCTTTGATATGGCCTCCGCCTCCGTATTTTACAGCCACTTTACTAACATCGGCATAATTTTTGCTTCTAAGCGAAATTTTTATACCCTCGTCATCCTCTCTTAGCATACAAGCGACTTCCACGCTTGCAATCGCCCTTACGGAATTTACAATTGTATCGGTATCGTCTTTTATGGCACCTGTTTTTTTCATCATATCTTTCGTAACTTCTACAAAAGCGACTTTACCGCTGCAGCAAAGTTCTATTGTATCGTACGCTTTTGCAAGAAGTCTTAAACGGGAAAGTCTGTCTCTTTCAAAAAGCATTTTTGACACAAAATCCGGCTTTACCCCGTCTCTTACCAAATCAGCCGCCATTTCAAAAACTTTGTCATCAACACTTTCATACTGAAAACTGCCTGTATCGGTAACAAGTGCGGTATACAGACATACGGCTGCATTTTTATCAATCGGCACGCTGTTTTTAACAAGCAAATTATATACCACCTGCGATGCTGAAGCGGCAAGAGGATTAACTATATTAATATCTCCGTAAGCTGTATTTGAAATATGGTGGTCTATATTGATCAAAAAAGTAAATTTTTCATCCAGTCCCAGTCTGTCAAAACTTCCACAGTCAAAACTTATTATCAAATCCGCTTTGGAAGGAACTTTATTGACTATTTTATCAAAACCCGGCAAAAAATCAAGATATGCGGGCAAAGGTTTGGTTGCATTAAAAACAGTAACTTTTTTATTCATTTTTTTCAAAACGGCATACATCCCAAGACTACTGCCAAGCGCATCCCCGTCCGGATTTATATGCGAAAGTAATAAAATTTTATTGGAATTTTTTATTTTTTCCCACGCTTTTTTAAAAAAACCACCCATCCGTTTCCTTTTTTCAAAATTATATCAGCTTAAGATTAAAACTTATGTTAAATATTCTCTTTTATATTCTTTTTGCTTTATAAACATAAGCCAAAATTTCTGCTACCGCTTTAAACAGTTTCGCCGGAATTATTTCGCCTATTTCCACACTTTTATAAAGCTCTCTTGCCAAAGGAACATTTTCAACTATCATAATTCCGTTTTCTCTTGCAATCTGTTTTATTTTGATAGCCATATTGTCCACTCCTTTTGCCAAAACTCTCGGTGCGTCTTCTTTTTCCTTGTCGTATCTGATAGCTACCGCATAGTGTGTAGGATTTGTTATTACGACATCAGCTTTTGGAATTTCACTGATCATTCTTTTTTTAGCCATTTCTCTTTGCACCTGTCTTATTCTTGCCTTTATTTCAGGACTTCCTTCTGTCTGTTTAAATTCATCCTTAATTTCCTGCTTACTCATACGCAAAGACTTTTTATATGAATATCTCTGATAAATAAAATCAATTAACGCAAATACAAAAAAGACTGCCAGCATTGAAAAAATTAAAATAACAGCCTTGTTTTCAAACCATTTTATCTGTTCAAGGACATTCATTAATTCTAATTTAGGTATTTGAGGCAAAAATTGCAAAAAAAGAAAATATCCCACTCCAAAAGCAATAATAACTTTCAAAGTCATTTTAAGTCCCTCAACCAGCGTTTTTAATGAAAAAAGTTTTTTTAAACCTTTAATAGGATTTATTTTTTCTAATTTTGGAATAATCGGTTTTACCGTAAATAAAAATCCTATTTGTGAAACATTGGCCAAAACTCCTGCTATAGCAATAATAATCATTATCGGAAGCATAATAATAAGAATATAAAATATTGTATTTAGCACAATATCAAAAACTCTTTTTTTTGTTAGTTCACATCCTATCAATGAAGAAATATACCCAAAATAATCTTCCAAATGCACTGTTATATATTTTACATAAAAAATTAATATTAAACTTGAAATAAGCAAAACAACGAATCCGCTGAATTCCATTGATTTGGGAACATTCCCCTCTTTTCTGGCATCTTCAAGTTTTTTTGGGGTGGCCTTTTCTGTTTTTTCTAAATCATCCGCCATTAATTACCTTTAATATTTACCAACCACTGTTTTTAATTTTTTAAAAAACTTTTCCAAATTTTTTCTTATATCCGCTCTATTAAAAGCAATAGGAGAAGGATGAAAACAAACTCCTATATTTAAATTACAGACATTATAAAATCCGCATTTTTTCAATTTTTTAACATCTGCACACAAATAAGAAAAAGACTTAATTGAAGAATTTCCAAGAAGTAAAACAAGTTTCGGTTTTACTATTTCAATTTCCCGTTTTAAAATCACAGAGGAAATTTTCAGTTCTTTTGCTTTTGGTGTTCTGTTTTTATCTTTATCATAAGTTCTAAACGGAAAAGCATTTGTTATTAAAAAATCTTTTTTTCTTTCAAATCCGCTCATATTTATCAAACAATCCAAATTTTCACCCGCTTTTCCGACAAAAGGCTGTTTTAATCTGACTTCATGGACGCCTGGAGCCTCTCCGATAATCATAATAGGGCAATTATTTTTTTCATCTATATAAGGGTCAAACACATTTGTAAAATCTATATTTTCGCTTAACTCTTTTTTTATATATTTATCCCTGCTGTAATAAAATTTTTTTAATTTTTCTTTCCAATTCATACTTTTTGGTTAAAATTTATTCCTTTTCCCAAAAATTTCGCCGCTTTTTCCAAATTTTTAGAATTTTCCATATTTTTTTTAAGCAGATAGCTTATCTCATTTTTTGCCACATCCTGGGATTTTTTCATAACCGTTGTTTGAACGGAAAGCAGAAGATTACTCGCTTCGCTAACTCTCATTGATAATCCTTTTTATTTTTTCGATACTTTCTTTAATATCTTTATTCTCTATTATAAAATCGGCCAATCTTGAATATATTTTATCTCTTTTGTCATAAAGTTTTTTTGTTTTTTTCAAATCATTAAAAAGAGGTCTTTTTTTTATCTCTTTTTTATTCATTCTTTTTACAATATCTTCAAATTCCACTTTTAGATAAATTACAGTCCCAGCCTCTTTTATTTGCGGAATATATACCGCAAATCCGCCGCCTACAGAAATAACACTGTTTTTTACACTGTTTTTTATCCATTCAAAACAGTTTTTTTCCATTTTTCTAAATTCGCTTTCACCCATCTTTTCAAAAATTGTTTTAATACTTTTATTCTCAAAATTTTCTATCAGCATATCGGTATCAAGAAAATAACTGTTCGTCTCTTTTGCCAAAATTCTGCCTACGGTACTTTTGCCGCTTCCCATAAAACCTGTCAAAATAATATTATTTGAGCTCAATCAGCAAACCTTCATCTTTTTTTATTATTTTATAAAAATATTTTGCATCAAAGTATATTACTATCCTGTAAAATCCGCTGTGAGCACCTACTGCCACTTTTTTAATAAATGAATTTTTTATAATTTTTTGAATAGTCAAAAAATAAACATTTTTTTTAAAATCCAAAACCAGCCTAAAAGGTTCCGCCAAAAAAAACGTCCTTATCAATTTATCTTTTGTCTGAATAAAAAATTTCTTATTTTTTATAAATAATTTAAAATTAGCAAAATCATATTCGTCTAAAGAAAATTGTTTTGGTTTATGAGTCACAATTATGGGAGAATGAAAATCTATATTTTTATTAATATTCACCGATTTTTGTTTTTCATCACCGTTTAAAGACTGATAAACAAAAATAATTTTTTTTAAAATTCTTGCATCATTTGGCAGATATATCTTTTTACCGGTAAAATATTTAGGCTTTACAATAATACTGTTTTGAGGAGTAATAACACTCTCAAAAGGATTAATTCTTGCATATGCAATGGAAATAAATAAAATCAATAAAACGCTTCTCAACTTTTCTCCATTTTTTTAGTTTCCTTCAAGTTCTTTTAATTCAAAATACTCTTTTTGCAAATGCTGATTTTCATATTTTAAATCTTTTACTTTTTTATTTAAAACTTCCAAATTGTTATTTAAATCCAACATTCTTGAAAAAGACCTTTGTCCAAACATCAAATTAACAAGATAAAAACTTAATATTATTGCAACAAATACAACTATCACTAACCGGATATCAATATTTGGTTTTTTGAATAATGTATCAAAATCAATCATAAAAAAAGCCCAAAAGCCAAAAGGCTTTTGTTAATATAACTCTTTGCCAATATATTCGCTTCCTTCAATGCTTCTTTCAATCTCAAGCAGCCTGTTATATTTAGCTGTTCTTTCACCTCTGGCCGGCGCACCCGTTTTAATTCTTGCAGTATTCATAGCAACCGCAAAATCGGCAATAAAACTATCTTCCGTTTCACCACTTCTGTGGCTTACCACACAGGTGTAATTGTTTCTGTATGCAAGTCTGATAGTTTGCATTGTTTCAGTTATGGTACCTATCTGATTTAATTTAATAAGAATAGAATTTGCCACGCCTTTTTTAATGCCTTCTTTTAATAATTTTTTATTTGTAACAAAAACATCATCTCCTACAAGAGTAATTTTATCACCCAGTTTATCAGTCATTAATTTCCAGCCTTCCCAATCATCTTCTGCCATACCGTCTTCAATAAAGGCAATAGGATATTTTTCTACCAAATCAGCATAATATTCTACCATTTCTTCTTTGCTCAATGTCTTTCCCTCGCCTTTTAGTACATATTTACCGTCTTTATAAAACTCACTGCTGGCAGGATCCATAGCAATAGAAATTTCTTTTCCAGGTTTATATCCCGCAGCTTCGATAGCTTTAACCAAATAGGAAACCGGCTCTTCATTGTTTTTAAAATTAGGAGCAAATCCTCCTTCATCTCCAAGAGACGTAGGATGCCCATCCTGTTTTAAAAGACCTTTAAGCGTATGATAAACCTCGCTTGCCGCCCTTAATGATCTTTCAAACGTATCAAAACCGTGAGGGACAATCATATATTCTTGAAAATCGATGTCATTATCCGCATGAACGCCTCCGTTTATTACATTTAAATGCGGTACAGGAATAATAAGGGCATTGCTTCCGCCCAAATATCTATACAAAGGAAGCCCCAAAGATGAGGCTGCAGCTCTTGCAACCGCCATAGAAACTCCCAAAATTGCGTTTGCACCAAGTTTTGTTTTATTTTCCGTCCCGTCAAGTTCAATCATTGTGTTGTCAATTTCCGCCTGATCAAACGGGCTCATACCTATTAATTCATTTGCAATAACAGAATTTACATTTTCACAGGCCTTCAAAACACCTTTTCCGCCGAATCTGTTTTTGTCTCCATCTCTTAGCTCCAACGCTTCTTTGGTACCTGTACTGGCGCCGCTTGGCACATTCGCACTCTCTATTGTCCCGTCGTTAAGCTCCACTGTTACCCTAACCGTAGGATTTCCCCTGCTGTCTAAAATTTCCTCCGCATATATATTTTCAATTATTGTCATTTTATTCTCCTTTTAAATTTAATTCATCATCAGTTTTTTTCTCAATTGTCTCAAGCATATGGGAAAGTTCCACTCCCATAGCTTCTTTTATTTTTTGCTCAATTTCTTTTGACAAATCTGGATGTTCTTTTAAATAATTTTTTGAATTTTCTTTTCCCTGACCAAGCCTCGTGGCACCATAGCTAAACCATGACCCACTTTTATCTATAATATCCAGTTTAACACCATAATCAAGAAGTTCGCCTTCCCTGCTGATACCTTTTCCAAACATTATGTCAAATTCGGCTATTCTAAACGGAGGCGCTACTTTATTTTTAACCACTTTTACTTTTGTTCTGTTTCCCACTTCTTTATCAGACTGCTTCAATGTTGCTATTCTTCTTACATCAAGTCTTACCGAACTGTAAAATTTCAAAGCGTTTCCTCCTGTAGTTGTTTCCGGAGAACCATATCCCATCATCCCGATTTTCATTCTCATCTGATTAATAAATATAAGCGTCGTATCCATCTTATGAACAGCGGCAGTCAATTTTCTAAGGGCCTGGGACATAAGTCTTGCCTGGGTACCAACCTGAGCATCGCCCATATTTCCTTCTATTTCGGATTTTGGAGTAAGAGCGGCTACCGAATCCACTACAATAATATCCACTGCTCCGCTTCTGGCCAGAGTTTCCACTATTTCAAGCGCCTGTTCCCCATAATCAGGCTGAGAAACCAATAAATTATCGATATCAAGTCCTATATTTTTTGCATAAATAGGGTCAAATGCATGTTCAGCATCTATAAAAGCCGCTATTCCACCTTCTTTTTGAGCCTGGGCGATAACCGATAATGCCAAGGTTGTTTTACCGCTACTTTCCGGCCCGTAAATCTCAGTAATTCTACCTCTTGGAATACCGCCGATTCCAAGTGCCAAATCAAGACCGAAACTGCCTGTCGGAATGAACGGCATCGGTTCTATATCTTTTTCAGACAGTTTAACAAGAGAGCCTTTACCGAATTGTTTTTCCACTTGTTTTAAAGCAAGTTCAAGCGCTTTTTGTTTTTTTTCATCCATAAAAACCCTTTTTTTGTTACAATTATAACAAATAAATTTATTTTATTAAAAGGATTAAATTGAAAACATATACTATAGCTCATTCTCCTGATGCAGATGATATTTTTATGTATTACGCAATTAAATTCGGATGGGTCACAAATAAAAAATATAGACTGAATAATGTGGCGGAAGATATAGAAACACTTAATCAAAAAACACTTAAAAATATTTACGACGTAAGTGCAATCAGTTTTGGTGCGTATCCGTTTTTAAAAAACGAATATTCCCTTTTAAGATGTGCTATAAGTTTTGGATATGGATACGGTCCTAAACTTATAAAAATCAAAAACAAAAAATTAAAACCAAATTTTACTGTCGCCTTAAGCGGAAAATATACAACAAATGCATTAATCTTTAAGATTTGTTATCCAAAGGCAAAAGTTGTTTATAAAAATTTTCTGGAAATTGAAAAAGCCGTATTGTCCGGAGAAGTGGACGCCGGGGTTTTAATACACGAAAGTATTTTAAATTTTGATGAAAAATTAGAAGTGGAAAGAGAACTGTGGGATATGTGGAAAAATCTTGCCGGAGATATTCCGTTGCCTCTTGGGGGAATGGCAATCAGACGTTCAATTCCTCTTTTGAATGCAATTGACCTGGAAGAAATTCTGACAAAAGCAGTAAAAGTCGCCGATAATCACAAACAAACACTTGCTAAAATGCTTATTGAAAGAAATCTGGTAAGAGTAAACGGAAAAACGCTTGATCAATATTTGTCACTTTATGCAAACGATAAATCAATAAGCCTTGATGAAGAACAGATAAAAGCTTTAAACAGACTTTATGAAATCGGATACAAACACGATTTACTGCCCCGTATGAAAGACATAAGAGAATATATGATTCCTGACTCATACAAAAGCTTAAGAATGAACAATTAAAATGGACAGTAAAAAATTCAAAATTCAAAATTCAAAGTCCCGGGATATAAACGATGAAAAGTTTGATAAATGGCTCGAAAAAAATCAGCTTGCGTTAAAATGCAAACCTCGTACTCAAAGAGCAAGTTTTATTAATTTTTTTGAAGGGGAATTTAAAGGCGAAAGCGCGGTTAATTTTAAAAGAGGTGAAATATATTTTGCAAAACTTACAAATTCCGCTAAAACCAGACCGTTTTTAATATATCAAAACAATTATTTAAATGAAGCGTGTTTTAAAAATATTTACCATACGGTTATAGTTTTGCCGCTTTCTAGTCAGATGTTAGGGGGCGATTATAGAATTTTACTTCAAAAAAGAGATAATATGACTAAAACAAGCGAAATAGTATGCAGTGCAATTGGAATAATTTCAACAGGAAAAATTATTTTTTCAAAAGGAATGGTTACAAAACTAACCCAAAACGAAATGCAACAGGTAGACAAAGCCGTAATAAAAGCAACAGGCATGCAAAATGCAAGCTGAAATAGTAACTCTCGCGGTAGATTCTTTAAAACTCGCCCTTTTATTATCCCTGCCCGCACTTTTAGTGGGAATGATAGTGGGACTTCTCGTTTCCATTTTTCAGGCAACAACACAAATTAATGAAATGACGCTTAGTTTTGTTCCAAAAATTTTGGCTATTGCAGTTGTCATGATACTTACAATGCCATGGATGATGAATGAAATGATAGATTTTACAACATATGTTTTTAAATTAATTCCTACATTTTTAAGATAAAAAAACAGGAATGAAAAATATAGAATACAAAATAATTGATTTTTCCAAATTTTCTTCCATCAAAATCGGGCCAAAAATAAAAGTAAAAATTATTGACGAGCATAATTATAATAATGAATTTTTAATAGGCCAAGCCACAAATACCCTAATTTCATCAGACGCGTCAAATATCGGAATACTGAGTGAGAGATATAAATTTATAGAATACAAAAACGGCATTTTAAACGTTGGGGGAAAAACTAAAAACAGAACACTTTATAGCTATTGCAAAAAAATGAACATCGGGGGATTTGAATTTCTCTCCCATCTGCCGGGAAGCATAGGCGGAAGTATAAAAATGAACGCCGGTGTAAAAACTGAGGAAATTTCAAATAATTTAATTTCAATAAACAATATTAATAAAGAAAACTTTGAATTTAAATACAGATATTCAAATATCAATATCCCTGTTTTTCAGGCATCGTTTGTAATAAAAAGAAATTATGATCAGGAATTTGACGAATATTTAAAAAATTTAAGGGCCAACCAGCCAAAAAAGCCAAGCCTTGGAAGTGTGTTCAAAAATCCAAAAAAATCATCCGCCGGATATTTGATAGAAAAATCAGGATTAAAAGGGGCTGTTAAAGGCGGCATTCAAATCTCCCCTGTTCATGCAAATTTTTTCATAAACACAGGAGGGGGAAGCTTTGAAGATATGGTATATTTAATAAATTTAGCAAAAAAAAGAGTTTTTGAAAAATTTGGAACAGATTTAATTCTGGAAATAAAAATTATTTAATTTCTTTTTTAGAATGGATAAACGCGATTATTATTAAAACAAGCCCCAATGTTCCCGTAATTATTTCAGGAATTTCCATAAAAATTTTTAAAAACATAAGAAAAGCCAAAATCCCTATGGCATAATGGGCTCCATGTTCAAGATATTTATATTTATCTATTATACCCTTTTCAACCATCCAAAGAGTAAGACTTCTGACAAACATAGCTCCGGTTCCAAGTCCCAGCATTATAAGAATAATATTAGGTGTAATGGCAAAAGCCCCTATTACTCCGTCAAATGAAAAAGACGCATCCAAAATTTCTAAATAAATAAGCCCTAAAAGACCGTTTTTAATATTTTCGGTTGAAAAAAATTCATCAATTGCCTTAATAAAGGAATAAGACAAAATCCCGAGAAAATAAGCAATCGCGACTTTATAATTTTTAGAATCAAATATAATTACAATACCAATTGCAATAGCTATCATTAATGAAATATTATTAACTTTTCCAAACTTTTCCGCTGTTTTTTCTATAGGCTTTATCCATTTAACTTCTCTTTTTTCAAATAAAAAATCGCTAAACACCATCCAGAGAAACGCTCCTCCGAAGGCATAAATCAAATTTTCAGAATGTAAAAGGATTTGATGATATTGTTTAGGATTAAATAGAGCTAAATCAACAGTTTTGCTAATTCCAATATTTGCAGCAGCCGCCACTATTAAAACAGGAAAAACAAGTCTCATTCCAAAAACGGCGATAACAAGCCCCCAGGTTAAAAATCTTTTCTGCCAGATTTTGTCCATTGTTTTTAATA
Source organism: uncultured Nautiliales bacterium (assembly GCA_964410645.1). Lineage (GTDB taxonomy): Bacteria > Campylobacterota > Campylobacteria > Campylobacterales > Nautiliaceae > JALTBU01. The sequence goes on along the minus strand of CAYPHV010000020.1, from coordinate 5,858 downwards.
TTTTTGCATTCACAACCGCATTATCAAAAGAAAGGGATATTTCAAGCACCGCTAAAACAGCTGTTAAATATACGGCTTTGAAACTTCCTATAAAAAAAGCTAAAACAAGCCCTAAAACTCCTATAAAAAAAGAAAACCAAAAATACTTCATTTAATAACTTAAATTTTAAAAAGATTTTCTAATTTTGATGTATCTTTTGTCTTTTCTTTTACATCTTCTAAAATAATTTTATATTTTGTAAGCATACTGGCCAGTGTTATATTAACCCCGTTTTTTCCTATTGCTTTTGCTTTTTCATCCGAATCAACTTCTACATGCGCCACTGAATTTTTTTCATTTATTTTTACACTTTTTATTATAGCGGGGGAAAGGGAACGTGCAACAAAAATTTCAGACCTTTTGGAATATTCTATCACATCAATATTTTCTCCGAACAATTCATTGGAAATAGAATTAATCCTAACCCCGTTTTTTCCTATAATCGTACCTATGGGTTCAACTCTGGAATTAATGCTGCTTACCGCAACTTTGCTTCTAACACCTGGGATTCTGGCAACTGAATGTATTTTTATTATACCGTCTCTAACTTCCGGCACCGCGTTTTCAATAAGTTTTTCCAAAAATCTGGGACTTGTACGGCTGAGCTCTATTACAATTCCACTTTTATTGTCAAAATGAACAAATTTAAGAAGTGATTTTAATACATCTCCTACTTCAAATTTTTCTCCTTTGATTCTGTTTCTCCTCGGTAAAACCCCATTAACACCGGATATTTCAATCCAAGTATTTTCTTCATTGTCAACTTTGACAACTTCACCGCTGACAATAGTATTCAATTTGGAAATCAGTTTTCTATATATTTCATTTTCAAGCAGTCTTGTTGTCTCTCTTTCAAATTCTCTTTGAAGCGACATAGCCCCGCTTCTTCCGAGCTTTCCCAAATCAAGTTCAGCTCTTAGCTTGTCGCCCAGCTTGGCATTTGTATCAATATCCCTTGCTTCATCAAGATATAAATATTTTTCCGGATTATCAAGAGCTTTGTCATCATTGGCAACTTCAAAATTCTGATAAATTTTGAGCTCTCCGTTTTCCATTTCAACATCAACATTAATATCCCCAAGTACATTTCTTGCCGTTTTTATAACCGAACGTTTAAAAGCATTTTTGACTTCTTCAAAATCAAGTCCTTTTTCATTTGCAACTAATGACAATAAATCATGTATTTTTTCCACACTAATCCTTTTTTTATCCCAGGCGCAAGGCGAGTAATCCCCATATTTTCCCTTAGCCTTTTTTTGTTATAATTTTACACAAATTTTTGCTAAAATAATAATAAAAGGATATTTATGAAATTAAAGCTTATAAACACAAAAGGAACAGTAGAGAAAAATTACAAGGATTTTTTAAACGATGTAAAGCCAAACAGTTTTTTTTATTTTCACAACGATACAAGTTATAAAGATTTGAAAAATTTAATAGACAAACTTCAAAACGACGGATACACTATTTATTTTAGAGAAGTAAAAACCGGGCTTGACAAAAATAATTATATATATGAACTTCATATTTTATAAAAACAAAAAAAACGGAAAAGTTTAAAATGAAAAATAAAAAACTTTATATCGAAACATTCGGATGTCAAATGAATGCCAAAGACAGTGATCATATAACCGCGGAACTTTCCGATTCTTTTGATGTAACCGATAATCCAAAAGAAGCCGATTTAATTATTTTAAACACCTGCTCCGTAAGAGAAAAACCTGTAAATAAATTGTTTAGCGAACTTGGCGCCCTTAAAAAAATAAATCCCAGGGCAAAATTCGGCGTATGCGGATGCACTGCAAGCCATATGGGAAAAGATATAATAAAAAGAGCCCCTTATGTCAGTTTTGTACTCGGGGCCAGAAATGTAAGCAAAATAAAAGAAGCTGTTAAAAAAGATAAATATATTTTTACCGATATAAATTATGATGATACAACATACGTTTATAAAAACACAAGAAAAAACCCTTATAAAGATTTTGTAAATATAACGACAGGATGCGATAAAAAATGTTCTTACTGCATAGTGCCCAAAACAAGAGGAAAAGAACTTTCAATACCTATGGATTTAATTTTACAACAGATTGAAAAGCTGGCAAATGACGGTGTAAAAGAAATAACACTGCTTGGGCAAAATGTAAACAATTACGGAAAAAGATTCAGTATTCCCCATCCAAACGTAAATTTCACCGACCTTTTAAAAAAAGTAAGCGAAATAAACGGAATTGAAAGAATCAGATTTATGTCGCCCCATCCTCTGCACACAGACGATGAATTTTTAAATGAATTTGCAAACAACCCTAAAATATGTAAACATATTCATTTTCCTCTTCAAAGCGGCAGCACAAAAGTGCTTAAAGATATGAAAAGAGGATATTCTAAGAAATGGTTTTTAAATAAATGCAAAATAATACGTCAAATTCCAAACGTAGCCATTTCAACGGACATTATTGTAGGATTTCCTGGAGAAAGCGAGGAAGATTTTAAAGAAACACTTGAAGTTGTTGAAAAAGTTCGGTTTGAACAGATTTTTTCTTTTGTGTATTCCCCAAGACCGCTTACCGAAGCTGCCGGATATCCGAACAAAATACCAAAAGAAACAGCAAAGAAAAGACTATATAAACTTCAAAATTTACATGCGGATATTATGAATGAAATCAGCCAGCAACAAATAGGAAAAATTTATAAAGTCCTGGTTGAAGAAGTAGGAACAGGCAAAAGTGATAATTTTTTTACGGTAAAACTTGACGAAAATGCAGAATATCTTGGTAAAATAGTAAACGTAAAAATAACGAAAGCAAATAAACACGCGTTAAAGGGGAAAGTAATATAAAAAAAATATTAATTTTTCTGGCAATTATTCTTATTGCAATAATTGCATATTTCAGTTTTAATACATCTTATAGGCTGTCACTGGAATCAAGATACTATTTTGAAATAGGAAATTTTGACAAAGCTTATAAAATGGCTGAAAAAGCATATATTCTGGACCCTTATAATAAAATGGCGTTTAGTATAAAAGTTCAGTCTAAAATAGCAAATGAATGGGAGCATTTTATAAACGATTCCAATAATTACTTTAATACAATAAAAAATATTGCAAATAAAAAAAATATAACGCAAAAAGACAGATTAAGGATTAAAACAATGCTGGAAATTTTACTTGATGAATACAAAACACTGACGCCTTCGCTTTTAACGCCTAAAAGAGTAAGAACAACAGCAAAACAACAATATATAAAGGCAAAGAAATTATATGAAAAAATTTTTAACAAATGAGATGAAAAAATTTTTAAACTTTGTTGATAAAACCAAATCAAAACAAACTCACAGAACATACTCAATTGTTTTAAACGAAGCAATAAATTATATAGAACTGGAAAGCAGTTATCTGGATATAACCCCCTACAGACTGCAAATAGCGGCTCAAAATAAAAAAACAATAGCAAAAAAAATTTCTACACTTAGAAGTTTTTTTGATTTTTTAAAAAGTGAAGGCTTTAAATTTAAAGTTATAGGAGATGAACATATCAAAGTTCCAAAAACCCTTCCAAAACCTGTAAGCCTTGAAAATATTAAAAAAGCTCTAAAAACAGCCGATTTACAAGAATTCAGCGCAGTTATGGTTGTTTTTTCGCTTGGCCTTAGAATCAGCGAAGCAAGAAATATGGAATTAAAAGATATAAGCGAAGAATGGATACGAATCACAGGAAAAGGAGACAAGACAAGAATATTGCCCGTCCATCCAAAATTAAAAAAAATAATAAACGAATACAGGGAAATTTATACGCCTAAAATATATCTTTTTGAAAGAAACAATAATAAATTAAGTGATAATCAATTGAGATATTTGATCCAAAAACCTTTTAAAAAAATAGGAATTCACGTCACCCCGCATCAGTTAAGACACTCTTTTGCAACATATATGCTCGACAAAGGAGCCAGAATAAACGATGTCAGCGAATTACTGGGGCATAAATTTATCTCAACAACTCAAATTTATACAAAACTCAGTAATTCACTGAAATTAAAAAATTATCTAAAAGCACATCCGCTATGCTCATAGAAAAATTTATCAAAAAAATATTTATCAGTTTTTATTGCGATGAAAAATTTTATTTATATGCAGAAATTATACGTAACAATAACAAAATTGAATCTTTTAAAAAAGAATTTGAAGAAAAAAAAGAGTTAGAAAACGAAATTAAAAATTTATCCGAAGATTATACCCAATATTATATTTCCACCATTATAGATTCAATAAACCAGGGGGTAGTTCCGACCTGTGATAAGCATACGTACAAAGACTGGGGAATAGATATGGAAAATGTAACATTCGTATGCGTTAAAAACAAATATTCATTATATACGTCATTATATGATTTGATGTCTGTAAAAAAAAGTTTTAATCTTGATATTGACTTTTTATACTCTATTTTTGCCCCGATAGATTTTATTGCAAAACAGAGAAACAACTATTTATATGTTTTAATTTTAAATACAAAAATAGCCTTTATTGCGTATCAAAACAATATTCCCATATTCTCGGAAATAGATATTTTCGAAAAAGAAAACGAAGAAAACGAAGAAATTGAACCAATAGACGATATAAACATAGCAGAAGACATATCTGAAGATATTGAAGAAGAGGCAAATGCCGTAAATCTGAAAGAGGAAAAAATAGAAAAAAGCGATATTGAATACAATATTATTGAAAAATTAAAAAAAGTTATTAAAGACTATTATGAAAATTATTCGGAAGACTTTTTGGAAAAAATTATCTTTCTTGACACTGTCGGAATGAACAATTCTTTAATTAAAATTGTCGAAGACGAACTTTTCATGGATTCTGAAATAAAAAAAACTGATTTATTACAAATTCTAAATTCAATAAGCAAAAAAAATGTATAGTTTTACGAAACCGTCCAAAAAATCACTTTTTAAAGACGATACTAAATTATGGATTGTCTTTATTCTGATTTCTTCTATTTTATATATGCTGTTTGCCCTATTTTTATTTGTAAAATCATACATCTATATAAAAGATATAAAACAATTCAGCCAACAGACTGTTGTTTTAAAAGAAAAAATAATACATTTAAAAAAACAAAAGAATGATATTTTAATTCAAAAAACTTTATATGGAAACATTATGGTTAAAAACTCCGTAATAAAAGATTCGGTTAAAAATTTATTGGATTTAATCCCTGATCCGATTACTCTTGAATGCTTCATGTTTTCCAAAAACAAACTTATCATATACGGAATTACACCGACAAAAGATGTTTATAATCTTTTAATGCTACCACCTCTTCAATCTATTTTCGAAAGCACTCAAAGCACTTTTTACCAAATGCCAAACGGCTGGTATAAGTTTAAATCAATAAATACAATAAAGAATGATTATGAAAATACCTACAATTAAATTTAAAATTCCAAAAATTAAAATTTATGGAATAGACGTAATTAAAAATTCCTTATTTTTTATTCTTTATTTTGTTTTAACGGTATTAATTGTCGCTTTTATTGTAACACCTGCTGTCAAAATTTTTAAAAAAAACAAAACCGGATATTATTTTACAAAACAAAAATTTAATCAAATCGATAAGCAATACAAAAAAAATTTAAGACTGTTAAATAATTTAAAGGATAAAAATCAAGAAATTTTGGATAAATTAAAAAGAAATTTTAACGAGCACAATTTTGAATTATTCTCAAAAAAATATATGCATATTAACAATATAAAAGAATTAAATTCTTCCATTTATAAAAATGATTTTTTAAAAACTTCTTATTTAATAACCGCGATTATAAA
>CAYPHV010000019.1:0-26087 GCA_964410645.1 uncultured Nautiliales bacterium | reverse complement strand
AAGGAGATACAATGGAATATGTAAATAAAAAATTAACAAAATTTGTAAAAGCGGCCGGTTGAGCAGGTAAATTGGCTCCGGGAGAGCTTGCAAAAACTACTTGTGGATTAGAAGGAAAACATCAAAATTTAATTGTCGGATTTGAAGGCAATGAAGATGCTGCTGTTTATCGGGTAAATGATGATTTAGCTTTAGTGCAAACGGTTGACTTTATTACCCCTGTTGTTGATGACCCTTTTCTTTTTGGACAAATTGCTGCCGCCAATTCTTTGAGCGATGTGTTTGCAATGGGCGGAGATGTTAAAACAGCTTTAAATATGGTTGGGTTTGACAACTGCCATCATGACGAAGAAACTTTAAATGAAATTTTAAAAGGTGGAGAAAATAAAATTAAAGAATGTGGAGGTGTTTTAGCAGGAGGACATACAATCGAAACACCTGAAATGTTATATGGATTGAGTGTTACCGGGGTTATGAATCCAAAAGATATTATTAGAAACAATACAATACAGACAGGAGATGCGATAATCCTCACAAAGCCTCTTGGTATGGGTATTTTAACTACAGCGATTAAAGCGGATTTGATTCCTTTAGATGTTACATTAAGAGTGGCGGATATTTTAAGAACGCTTAATTATAAAACCAGTTTAGTTGCAAGAAAATACGGTGTAAATGCAATGACTGACGTTACAGGCTTTGGACTTTTAGGGCATTTATACGAAATGAGTGCAAATCATAAAAGCATAAAAGTATATTTTGAAAAAGTGCCTTTTTTGAAAGAAGCGATTGAAATGGCAGGCATGGGTATTATACCTGCGGGAAGTTACAATAATCAGGAATTTTTGAAGGGAAAAATAGATAAAAAAATAGATTTAAGTTTTGAAGAAGAAATGATTTTATATGATGCCCAGACAAGCGGTGGGCTTTTGATCAGTGTCCCTGAATCAAAGGCTGAAGATTTAACAAAAAAATTAGGGAATGAAGGGATTGAGGGTAAAATAATAGCCGAAGTTGTTGAAAAGCAACAAAAACCTTTAATTATTGTTTAAAAATTCTTCGATTGCTTCTTCCACTGTCTCTGCTTTTGCAGGGGTAAATATTTTAAAAAATTTTGTTTCAAACGGCTTTGATATTATATGCTTTATAAAAATTTGTTTAAAAAATTTTTTTAAAAGTTCCGGGTCTTTTGTGTTAAATGCCGGATTTTTTCTGCTACCGTATGTTTTCATTTTTGTATCATAAATAATAATATACTCACATTCTTCAAAACCGTTGCAAAAGTCGCTGCCTATATATTCTCCCTTTGACATAATTGCTATTTTCATAATATTCCTTTATAAAATTCTCTGAGGATGAGTATATATGTTCATATCGTCTCCTCTTACAAAACCGACAAGGGTAAGGTTAAAAAAGTCAGCTATTTTTGCTCCAAGACATGTCGTGGCCGTTCTTGAAACCAAAATCGGAATTTTATGCATAACAGCTTTTACTATCATTTCAGAGCTTAATCTTCCGCTTACAAACATTATGCCTTCTTCGCCTTTGAAACCTTTTTTCAGCGCTTTTCCTATTGCTTTGTCAATTGTTGCATGTTGGGCTATATCCTCTGCATCAAAATAATTATTTTTATCTATAAAAAATCTCGCAGTATGAACACAGCCTGTTTTTTCATATAAAGGGCATGATTTATAGAATTCTTTCATCTGTTTGGATATTTCCTGATGGGCTATTTTTTTATTGTTTATAATTTTAGTAGCTTCAATTTTACTTGGGTCAATATCTACATTTGCGGTTATACTTTTGCCGCATCCGCTCACAATAATACCTTCTTCATTTAATCTGTCCGTTTTTTTATTATTAATATCCGCTTCTATAAAAATTTCTATTTCTTTTATGTTAATGCTTTTTATATCGTTTATATCGTTTATTATACCTTCGCTGATCAAATATCCAATGGCTAAAGCATCTAAATCAACAGGAGTTGCCATCATTGATATCTTTTTTTTGTTGTTTAAATATATATCAACTTTTACTTCTCTAATCAGAGTGTCCAAAAAAGAAAATCTTTTGTTGTTTTTTATTTTTGTAATTTCTAAATTATAAGTGGGATTCATTTTTGACCTTTATTAAAATAAATATATTATTTTACTATAAAAGAGGTAAAAAAAGAAAAATTTAGATAAAATTTAAAATTAATGAATAGTACCCAACTTTTATTTTCTGTTTCATTTCGAAATAATTTTATATGAAGATAAAAAAAATAAATGTCATTTGTATGACAATAGTTAAAATAGAATTAATTAATAAATAAAGTGTGTAGATTTTTTATTTGTGAAAAAGGACTTTGTATGAAAAAGTCCCGCAAAAAACGCCTATATATGAATCTGACGTTTTTTCTTATAACAGAATAATATCTTACAATTGCTAATAATGCATATTTTAATAAAACGGCACTTAAAAAAATTGAAAGTGTGGAAAAATTTATTTTTTAAAAATATTTGTTTTTTTAAAAATATCTAAAAAACTAAAAAATTTATAAAATCTTGTTGCCAAAATTAATATGATAATTATTGCAAGAATAGAATCTGTTAAAATTCCCACATCAACAATTTTAGGAGTATTATAAGCAACAAAAGCAAGTATTAAATATGTCCCGTTTTCAAAAAGACATAATGATAAAATTTGTTTAATAGTATTTTTTTTTAAAATAAGTCCAAATATTCCCAATGAAAAAATAGTTAAAGACGCTATTAAAGGTATATTTTCTTTAAGTAAGGCAAAACTTTTTAAAACAGGAAAAAGTATTATTGCAATGGCCAAAGAAAAACCAAGAGCGATAACAGGACTTATAAAAAATCCTTCTGCCGGGATTTCTTCAGATTTGACTCCAAGCTTATTAATAAGCCTTAAAATTACATAAGGAATAATTAAAACTTTTGTAAAAAAAGTAATAACAGCCCATCCGTAAAGAGAATTTACATGATATTTTTCCGCCAATGTGAAAAAAATACCCACTAGCAGCAAAGTTTCTACTATATGTGCATATGTTGCAAATTTAAGATTTCTAAGAGAAAATACCAAAAATGAAGCAATTATCATCAAAATTGCCAAAATACTTATCATACCCATTTTAAACTCCTACTAAATAAAATATTAATATAGCAAATGTAACTACAAAGGTAAAAAAAGTATTTTTTTTGAAACCTTTGACTTCATCAAATTAACTGTGTAAATGAAAACCATAGACTAAAACTTTAAAGATATTTTACTAAAAAATCCTGGAAATATATAATCATATAATAATGATAAACTTTTTTGCCTGTTGTATGCATACAAAGATATTCTTCAAAAGGTGTCTTATAAAAGATGTATAAATTAATTTAATAAAGAATTTAATTTTTTTATTTGTGAAAAAGCATTTTTTGCATTTTCTTTGGCTTCATCTGAAAGATTTAGATTAATACCGCTTAAATTTTCTTTTTTTACATTTATTCCTAAAAAAAGGACTTTTTTTACAAAGTTTTTAAGCATATTGATGAGGATATGTGTGGGTATGTTGTGTGTAGTAAAAATATATTTGGGGGTTGATTTAATTTCTAAAAATGCACTTTTAAAATCTTGTTCTATAACTGAATCGGCCATAACCAATAAATCCGGGGAAAAGTCTCTGATTTTATAAATTTTATCTTCAGGTGTATCATTGCCGAAAAAAACTTTCCATTCAGGTAAATTTTCTTCAACCAGTTTTCCAAGATATAATGCAACGCTGTCATCCCCCCTTAATTCATTACCTATAACCAAAAGGGCTTTTTTCATTATTTCAGCCTTAAAACAAAATATCCCTCTTTTAAAGATAAAAAAAGGGTTTTTAATTTGCTTTCAGCCATAGTATCTTTCAATTTTTCTATATGTTCAGGGAAAATTTCTATTTCTTTGTATTTCAAAAGATTTCCAAGTTTGAATTTGGCGTAATCTTCTGAATTGTCTAAAATTTTTTTAAATTCTTCATCGCTTACTTTTAAAACACATTCAACAAAATCGATTGTTCCGATTCCATGGCCTGTAAGAGTGGAAAATATTTTAATCTGTTCCAATTTTCTCGGTAGCTTATTAGGTTTATCCACATGCCTTTTGGTTAATCTGCTTACTTCTATCATTTACTCTCTTTCAAAGGGATTTTAAATTTATCAGTACTTAAATAAAAATGTTTTTTTAAAAAAGGAAGATAACTTTTGTTAAATAAAGTAACCATACATTCTCTGTATCTTGAATCATCTTCATTTTTTATGTTTTTTATAAAAGTATTTTTTGTAATTTCCAAATTTTTAGGATCTTTTGATTTTTTCATAATATCAAGAAATTTATTGTAAAGTTTTTTACCGTATAAATATCCCATAAGTCTTTTAGACTTCATATAAACATTACGTTCAAAAAGAATATTTCCTAAAAGAGGTTTTTCAATTTCAGGCGCTTCTCCCGTATCACTGTCATGTTTTTTATACTGCAGACGCTGCTGCAAAATATCAAGTCCGACGGCCAGTCCGTAAAGTATACTTGCAGGATGTGGAGGACAGCCTGGTACAAATACATCAACAGGGATTGTGCTTTTAATACCTCCCCACACAGCATAAGAATCATGGAATATTCCACCGCTACATCCGCATGCTCCCACAGCAACTACAACTTTAGGGTCGGGAGTAGCTTCATAAGCCCTTAGAAGCGGATAATATGTCTGTCTTGTAAGAGGGCCTGTACATACTAATATGTCTGCATGTCTTGGAGTTGCTACCAAATTAAATCCAAATCTTTCAGGATCCCACATAGATGTGATTGCTGCAAAAATTTCTATTTCACAACCGTTGCAGGAACCGCAGTCAATCCTAAATATGTTAAAACTTCTTTTTATGTTTTGTAAATGTTTTATTTTATCATCCAGTTTGTTTGCTTCAAATATTTCATTTGGCAATATTACTGTTGGTTTTTTACTCATTTGTTACCTCCAAAGTGAGATTGTGTCGCAAATTTTTCAACGGCATTTTCTTTTTTGCATTCAGAACAGGTATGTAAATAATTTAATTTTTCTTCGTCAATTACCGCACCCGCCGCTTCCATTCTTTCTATGGCATAATTAATAAGTCTTTTTGTTGCAAAAGGTTTTCCGCAAACTCTGCATTTTACAACTTCCAGCTCACTTTCTTCTTTTAGATTTTTATAATCAAATTTTACCGCCATTTCATATAAAGGTGAAAGAGCTATTGCTCCGGTAGGACAAACTTCTTCACATCTTCCGCAAAAAATACATCTTCCGCAGTCAAAAGACCAGATTACTTTATCGTTTTCTTTGTCATATTTTACATTTAAAGCATTAGGAGGACATGCTATTGCACAGGCACCGCATCCTATACATTTTTCATAATCATATTCAGGTTTTCCACGAAAGCCTTCGGGAACTTCATATGGCTTAAACGGATAATCATATGTTACTACTCCGATTTCTTTTGATATGTCTAAAAGTTTCATTTTTGGCTCCTATTTCTTTAATGGAGAATTTTTTAGTGTTTGTGCATATTTTTTTAACTCTTTTTGGGTTACAATTTTTGCTTTTTTGGTTTTCACATCAATAATGGTAACTCTTTCAGTACATGAATAACACGGGTCTAATGATGTAACAATTAAAGACGCATCGGAAATATCATTTCCCTGAAACTGATATCTAAGTGACGGCCAGTTATTATAAGTGGCTGCTCTGCATCTCCATCTAAATACTTTTTGGGCATTTCCGTGCATTACCCAGTGAATATTTTCTCCTCTTGGCGCTTCGTCATTTCCCAATGCAAAAGCACCCGGTTTAATAATATTATCTTGTGGTTTGATAAATATAGAAGTATTTGGCATAAATTCAATACACTGTCTTATAATTTTAAGTGCTTCCAGTACTTCTTTGTATCTTACAGTGAATCTTGAGAGAACATCACATCCGTTTTCCACAGCCACATCAAATTCCAATTTGTCTAATATATCATATGGATGGTCATATCTGGTGTCTCTTTTAAATCCGCTTCCTCTTATATTTGGTCCTACAGGTGAAAAATCCCTTGCAACTTTTCTATTTAGAATTCCGACGTTTTTCCATCTTGCAATCTGATTGTCATCTTCCATAATTGCATCCCATACTTCTTTTGTAAAATGTTCAATTTTGTCTACAAGTTCAAGCGCTTTTTTACTTTCTTTTGCCGTCATATCACGTCTTACGCCGCCGACCATTATATTTCCGTATGTTTTTCTGCCGCCTGTAACCAATTCTGCAAGTTGCATTGTATATTCACGAACATTAAATACATGCATAAATGCTGTTACATTTCCCGTAACCTCGCATCCAAGACCAATATTTAACAAATCTGAATGCAGTCTTTCAATTTCCACGCACATAACCCTGATTGCCTGAGCTCTAAGTGGTATTTGAAGATTTACAGCTCTTTCCGCCGCTTCGATACAGGCAACTGAATGGGAATATCCGCAAATACCGCAAACCCTTTCGGCCAAAAATCCCATTTGATCATAGTTCATTCTGTTTTCGGCAAGTTTTTCCATACCTCTGTGCTGATAAAACAATCTGTAATCCGCATCTACAATTGTTTCACCGTCACAAAAAAGTCTAAAATGACCCGGCTCGTCACTTGTAATGTGTAAAGGTCCCCATGGAACGTCAACAAGCCCTTCACCTTCCGGCGTTAGAAATTCATAATCAGGCTCATCTTCAGGGGCAAGGGCATCAGGTCTGTATCTGTAATCCATGGCATCTTTTCTAAGAGGATGAATTCCTTCAGGCCAGTCATCAGGAAGTACCAGTCTTCTAGGATCCGGTAATCCTTCTGCCACAATCCCGAACATATCGTATGCTTCTCTTTCATACCATACAGCTGCCGGAACTTTTTTTGTAACGGAAGGATAAACAGGATTGGTAGAAGGAAGATAAGCCCTTAAGGTAATCCAGCATTTATCTTTTTGTTCTAAGTCATCTTCAGGATTTATTTTACTTCCTTCCATTGATAAAATAAAATAAACACCATAACATCCGTTTATTTCTCTTTCATCGGTTGGAACCATACTGGAAAGCCATCCGCCCATATCGTAATAAAGCATTCTGACCGCTTCTGGCAAGTCATTTCTGTCAATTGTAATTACAATTTGATCTTCAGGATTTCTCATAATATCTTTAATTTTAATTTTTTGTTTTAGTCTATTTATAAATGTATCACCAACCATAACTTCTCCTTAAATGTGTAAGATGATTTTTACTGCATTATCAAGCAATAAATACCAGTCTTTAATATAAAAAATTCCAAAAGCAATTATTAACGCCCCTAAAATAACCAAAGGTAAATTTGCACTTAATTCAATTGTTTGTGTTTTGACTTCTCCTCTTGGTTTTCCAAATACAACATGATTGAAATGAGCCAAAACTCCAATAACAATAATTCCAAGTCCAACGATAAATAAAAATACCGGTAAATACTGGGAAGTGTAAATACTCGCTTTAATCATCAAAAATTCACTTACATATATTGCAAGTAAAGGTGCACCTATTAATGAAAATATAGCAATTGCAAAAAGCACAGCGGTTAAAGGGTTTATTTTTATAAGTCCGCCCATTTTATCCATATCCCTTGTACCGTAAATTCTCATAATATTTCCGCTGACGCAAAAGGCCAATGCTTTTGAAAGGGAGTGGGCCATTGTATGAAACAGTCCTGCAAAAACGCCTAAAGGTCCGCCGATTCCAAATCCAAAAGCAATTATGCCTACATGTTCTACTGAGTGATAGGCAAACATTCTTTTTATATCTTTTTGACGTATAATAAACATTGCCGCAACAAATATTGAAAGTAGTGACACAACAAGTGTAAGTGTTTGAACATATGTAAAACCTACATTATCTCCTATAACAGAATAATATCTGACAATAGCGAGTATTGCACATTTTAATAAAATTGCACTTAGAATAGCTGAAGTAGGAGCTGGACCTTCTGAGTGAACATCAGGAAGCCATGTATGCATTGGTGCAAGACCGGCTTTTGTTCCAAATCCTATCAAAGCAAAAACAAAAATTAATTTTAATGCGCTTGGGTCTAAAAGCTTTGCATTTGCATATAATGATGTCCAAAGCATTGCACTTTCACCATTTTTTAATGCATGATATCCCGCACCGTACATTAAAACAGTCGCATACATTGCAAAAGCCAAACCAACACTACAAATAATTATATATTTCCATCCGCTTTCAGTGGCTCTTTTGTTTTTGTAAAGTGCAACCATAAATACAGATGAAAGAGTGGTTGCTTCAATCGCAGCCCACATTATTGCAATATTATTTGCAACTACTGATGTAATCATTGTAAATATAAATAAATTCATTAACGAATAATATAATTTAACATCTTTTATTTCTATTTTTCCTTCTTCCAAATCCCATTGCATATATTTTACGGCATAAAGATTAATCAAAAGTCCTGTCAGAGCAATAAGTGATAAAAATACTCCTCCTACAGAATCCAGGAAAAAAAGTTTGTCCCAAAGAAAATATATACCTCCGTGAATAACATTTGAAATAGCATAAAAAGCTATTATTGATGTGGCAAATGAGCCTATTACATGAAAAATTGAAAGCGTGGAAAAATTGTTTGGCAAAAAATATATAATAATAGCCGTAGATAACGGAACTATCATTACAAGAGCCAATAATAAATGCATACTCATAACCTATCCTTTTAAAGTATTTGCTTTGGAAGTGTCTAAAGAACCAAAGAATTTATAAAATCTTGTTGCTAAAATTGACATGATAATTACTGCAAAAATAGCATCTGTTAAACATCCTATATCAACAATTTCAGGAGAATTATAAGCAACAAGCGCAAGCGTTAAATGTGTCCCGTTTTCAAAAAGACATACTGATAAAATTTGTTTAACCGCATTTTTTCTTAAAATAAGCCCGAATATTCCCAATGAAAAAATAGTCAAAGATGCAATTAAAGGTATATCTTCTTTAAGCAAGGCAAAATCTTTTACAACAGGAAAGAGCATCATTGCAAAGGCCAAAGAAAAACCAAGAGCGATAACAGGACTTACAAAAAATCCTTCTACTGGAGTTTCTTCAGATTTGACTCCAAGTTTATTAATAAGTCTTAAAATTATGTAAGGAACAATCAAAACTTTTGTGAAAAAAGCAATAACAGCCCATTCGTAAAGAGAATTCAATTGATATTTTTCTGCTAATGTAAAGAAAATAGTTACCAAAAGCAAAGTTTCTACTATATATGCATATGTTGCAAATTTAAGATTTCTAAGGGAAAACACCAGAAATGAAGCAATTATCATTAAAATTGCTAAGATACTTATAATATCCATTTTAAACTCCTACTACATAAAGTATTAATGCGACAAATGCAACTCCAAAGGCAAAAGAGGCATTTTTTTTGAAACTTGACAATAATTTGTAACGAGGTCCCAAATTGTCTATAAATGTTGCACCCACATAAATGATTCCAGTTTCAGCAATAAAAACGCACAGAGCTAAAATAGGATTTGAAAAATTCCATGGTTCAAATATGCATAAGAATAGTCCAATCATTGCAACTTGTTTTATCATTAAAGCTATATCAATTATTGCTAAATCACTTCCTGAATATTCACCTGCAACACCTTCGAGAACTTCTTGCTCTGCTTCGGCCAAATCGTAAGGATTTCTTCCTGTTTCGACGTAACTTGCCCAAAGAAATGCTATTGACGCAAGTGCAAAAGCTGGGATTTGATATCCTATTGTGCCGTTTCTTACAAGATTTTGAATAGCAACCAAATTGGATGTTTTGGCAAGCAGCATTACAACAATTAAACACATAATTGCCACCGGTTCTACGAAAACAGCCAACATTTGTTCTCTGCTGCCCCCGATTGCAGCGAATGTGTTACCACTGTCCATAGAAGCAACACCAAAAATAAATCTTGCGAGAGCTCCTAAATAAAGAATTACAAATATATCTGAATATGCTCCTGCATATATATTATTGCTGTAAGTAACTGGAAGAGCGGCTAAAATTGCCGCATTTGTTGCAAAAAGCATAAAAGGCGTGTATCTAAAAAACCAGTGGGAACATTCAGGAACAGTTTTCCCTCCTCTTTTAAATAATTTAAAAATATCAAAATATGCCTGAAAAATGCTGGGACCTTTTCTTGACTGCATTCTTGCCCTCATGATTCTTGCAATTCCGTCAAAAAAAGGCGTAACTGCTATTATTGCGATAACTTGAATTATCATCCAGAATATACTGCTCATATTTTTCTCCTTTTATAGCAGATATGCTATACCGACGAAAATAAATAACGCCAATAAAATATATAAAACATAAATATTTGTATTTCCGTTTTGCAAATATTTCATTTTTTCTGATGTGTAGGTTGTAATTTTGATAAACGGTGTATAAAATATATCCCACCAAATATCTCTGGCATGATAAGAAAATTTTACAGGTTTGAAATATCCCTGATCTTCAACTTTTGTATTTGATCTGTATAACCAGTCTGTTAATTTTCTTAAACTTCCGGTAAACGGTGCCGCAGTCATTTGCATTCTTGGAGAATATTTAAATCCACAAGCCCAAGGTTTTGTTTCTCTAAGAGTTGTTTTTATTTTTGAATTATTAATGTATATTACTACAAAAATAAACGGCAACGCCAAGAAAGATATCAACATAATGGCTATAAACGGTGTTGACATTATTGAGCCAAGAGGTGAAATTAAATCTCCGTGTGATGTTGCCTGATAATTTCCTGCAAATGAAGAAACAATATTCATTAAATAATGAACTACCTTTGTTGCTCCAAGACCAAAAGCAAAACATGCAACAACCAATAAATACATACCGGTAAGCATTGAAAGAGGAACTTCTTTTGCTTTTTCATAAATTTGTTTATTTCTTGGAACTCCACCGAAAACAACACTGTATACTTTTACAAAACAAAAAACTGCAAGTGCACCTGTGAGTGCCAAAGCAACAATTGATAAGGTAAAAGCAAATCTGTATAAAATTCCCTCGCCGAGTGCAGCCTGAAGCATAGCTTGATAAGTTAACCATTCACTGACAAATCCGTTTAGAGGAGGAAGTGCTGATATTGCCATAGAACCTATTAAAAATGCAAAAGCTGTTAGAGGCATTTTTTTTGCAAGTCCTCCTAAAACTTCCATATTCTTAGTATGTGTGGTATATAATACACTTCCGGCACCTAAGAAAAGCAATCCTTTAAATGTTGCGTGGTTTAGTACATGATATAAACCTGCTAAAAATCCAATTGCTGCAAGAGTAGGGGAATGTATAGCTATGCCGTAAACACCGACTCCCAGGCCTAAAAGAATAATTCCTATATTTTCGACTGAATGGTAAGCCAAAAGCGCTTTATAATCATGCTGCATTAAGGCATACAATACACCAAGCAGTGCTGAAAGTGCTCCTATAATTAATATTGTAATTCCCATCCATGACGCTAGAGGCAACCATAAACAAGTTTGAATCATTCCATAAATTGCCACTTTAATCATAACACCGCTCATAAGGGCAGATACGTTAGATGGCGCCGCTGGGTGAGCCATTGGCAACCACACATGAAGCGGGAACATACCCGCTTTTGAACCGAAGCCAAAAAAGGCAAATAAGAATATAATAGCTGCCATTGCAGGTGAAAGAGATAAATTATGAAAATGACTGAATTCTAGAGAACCTGCATTATAAGACAAAAGCAATAAAGCCACTAAAATCATTATACCGCCAAAATGGGCAATTCCCATATAAACAATGGTAGCCCTAAGAGATTCTTTTGAATCATTAAAACATATCAAAAAGTATGAAACCCATGTCATTAACTCCCAAAAAATCATAAACCAAAAGACATTTGCTGCGGAAACAACTAAAAGCATTGCAAGGATAAATGAACTGAAAAAAAACGCCATTACTCCAAGACTGCCCGCTTTTGAATAATCTTTAGCATAATCCATTGAATAAATTGAAGCCGCTAATGCTACAAGAGAAATTACCAGTGAGAAAAAATTTCTTAATGGATCTAATACAAAATGGGGATGAAAAATAAAATAATTTCCAAGAGATAGAGACTGCGTTGATGTTAAATGAACTAAAAAATAAAAAACAGCATAAGCCGAAGCCAAAGCTGTTAAACCAAAGCCTATTTTTAGTGCTGTTTTATTTTCTTTATATAAAAATAAAGAAGTAACAGCAGCTATTATATAAAGTGAATATACCACTCCCATTTTTTATCCTTTATTTTGTTGCAATGTTTCAACAAGTTTATTCGTAGATTTTTCTGCTTTGTTTAATACCATTTGTTCCTGTTTATTTGGTTCAAAGAATATTAATGCGTCGGTGGGACATGCTTCAACACAGGCAGGTCCTCCTTCTCTTCCTTTGCACAAGTCGCATTTAACAGCAATTGTTTTTAGTCCTGTGACAGATTCTAATGTAAGCATTGATCCGGGTTCTACAGAATAATCAACCGAAGGCATTGTTTCCGCCGCCGGTCTAATTGCTCCAAAAGGACAAGCGATAGTACATAATTTACAACCGATACAAATTTCTTCATGAAGTTCTATACAATCATTACCAAATGTTAATGCTCCCACAGGACAAACTTTTGCACATGGTGCATCGTCACACTGTCTGCATTGATTTGGCATTACGCCGTTTGTTGTTCTTGTAACTATAAGTCTTGGGGTAGCTAATTTCCCCCTTTCATATGCTGATTGATAACAAGCCGCCATACAGGTGCAGCATCCTATACATTTTTCAGGATTGCATATTACAAATTTATTTTTTCTTGTTGCTTGCATTTTAACCCCTTCTTTCAATAATTTCAGGTTCTATTTCGCTAAGTGTTTCTTGTCTTATTTCTAAAAATTCTTCTTCAGAAATTCTTTTAATATTTGCTATTGACATTTTCATCGGAGTCATACCTGACATTGGATCCGGGTCTTCAGGATTGGTAAGTTCATTTCCGTCAGCTTCCGCATAATGGAATGTTGTAAATATGGTTCCATGTCTTAAATCTTTGTTTATCATTAATTTTGCGGCGATTTTTCCTCTTTTATTCCAAAGTACAGCGTAGCATCCGTTTTCCAGATTTCTTTCTCTGGCTATATCTTCGCTGACTTCAATAACAGGACCCATAATATCCGCTCCCATTTCAAGAGGTTTACATTTTCTTGTCATTGTTCCTGTATGATAATGATAAACTTTTCTGCCTGTTGTATACATACAAGGATATTCTTCCGTAGGCTCTTCACTCATACATCCTACACCTACTGGATAATCGTCAGGAACATTTAGTTCTTTTCTTATTTTCTTTTCCAGTGTAAAACGTTCATTTTTATCAAGTGTGTAGCCGATAGGTACAAGTCTGAATTTTCCATCAGGCAAGAAAGATTTTTTATCTTCATATAGACATGGAGTTCCCGGATGATTTTCATCAGGACAAGGCCAACTTATTCCATTTAACTCAGCCATTCTTTTATAACTAATTCCTTTAAATTTGAAAGGATTAAATTTTCTGACTTCATTCCAGATTTCTTCAGCCGTATTGAAATTAAACCCTTTTAGTCCTATTTTATTGGCTACATTACAGATTACTTTCCAATCAGGCTCTAAATCAGCAGGAGGATTAACTGCTTTTCTTACTATTTGAACTCTTCTTGAGGTATTAATAAATGTTCCGTCTTTTTCACCCCAACACGCACTTGGTAATACAACATCCGCTTCCTGGGCTGTTTCTGTAAGAAATATATCCTGAACGACTATAAAATCTGTTTTTTTAGCAGCATGAATAAAATGTTCTGTCCATGGGTCGCTCATTACAGGATTTTCTCCAAAGATATATAACAGTTTTACTTTTCCCTCATCAATTGCATGAGGCACTTGAGAGAGTTTTAAGCCCGGAATCGGATTTATTTTAAAGCCCCAAAGTTTTTCGGCTTTTTTACGGGCCTCAGGGTTAGTTACTTTTCCACTTGGCAAGCCAAAAGGAAGAGCGCCCATATCTCCCGCACCCTGAACATTATTTTGGCCTCTTAGAGGATTGACGCCTCCGCCTTTTTTACCTAAATTTCCTGTTAGAATAGCTAAATTTGATGTACTCATTACATTATATGTTCCATCTGTAAACTGGGTAATTCCCATTGTGTAAATAAGTGAGGAAGGGTTTCCTTTTGCATACATTTCAGTGGCTTTAATCAAAAGCTCTTTTGAAATACCCGTGTCTTTTTCCACTTTATCAAATGTGAAATCTTTAACTGTTTCTTTTAACCATTCAAATCCATTAGTATGATTTTTTACGAAATCTTTATCGTATAAATCGTTTTGAATAATATAATTAATCATTGAATTCATTAATCTAATATTATATCCAATAGGTATCTGAAGAAAGATATCTGCTTTTTTGGCCATATCTGTTTTTTTAATATCTATTACAATGAGTTTTGCCCCTCTTTCAAGGCCTCTTAATATCTGCATAGCTATTATAGGATGACATTCGCTGGTATTTGTCCCTATCAATAAAAATACATCTGTATCTGTTGCGGATTCTGCTAAATCGTTTGTTGTAGTCCCGCTTCCAAGTGTTTCAGCCAGACCGGCTGCTGTAGGACCGTGTCAGAAACGTGCGCAGTGATCTACGTTATTTGAACCCAATGCTCTTATAAATTTTTGAAAAACATAGTTTTCTTCATCTGTGCATCTAGCAGATGAAAAACCGACAATGCTTTCAGGAGAATATTTTTCAACTGTTTCTTTTATTTTTGAAGCAACAAGGGCGTATGCTTCTTCCCATGAAGCTTCCTCTAAATGTCCTTCTCTTGAATATTTACCGTCTTTTTTTCTGATAAGAGGTTTTGTTAGTCTCTTTGGAGACTGGACGTATTCCCATCCAAACATACCTTTTAGGCATAATTCACCGTCATTGACCGGATGGTTTTTTGTACCTTCCGCTCTTATAATTTTGCCGTTTTCTACTATTAAATCTATACTACAACCAGTCCCGCAATAAGGACATGTGGTTTGTACTCTTGCCATTATTTCTCCTTTTAGGATTTTATTTATCAAAATAATATATCTTTTTTATTAGCATCCGTGTCATATAAAAGACACTGATTTCGAAAATGAATATTTATTCATTATTTGTTATAATTCATTTAAAGGAGTTGTAATGGATTGTTGCAGAATAAAAATTGACAGTTATGATTTGAATAAAATATTTTCAAAAAAAGAAATAGAATCACTGCTACTAAAAAAATATAAAAAAGGGGAAATTGTTTATTTTGATTCAAATGATATAAAATTATTAATGATCAAATCAGGAAAAGTAAAAGTCAGTTTGCTTTATGAAAACAAAGAATTTACTCTTTATTATCTGCAGAAAAACAATATTTATATTCCTTATTCCGACAGTATATTTGAAATTTTGGAAGATTGTGAAATATACGAAGTCAAAGCTTCACAATATACAGAAATTTTTTCAAATACTATGTTTTGTAATTTGGTTTTGAACAATATAGCAAAAATTTCATTTATAGAAAAAGATATAATAAAAGGAATAGTATTTACCAATTGCAAGAAAAGATTGTTATATTTTATTTATGATGTGGCTAAAACAGAAGGAATCCCAACAAAAAACGGAATTATTGTGGACTTAAAATTAAAAATAGGAGAACTTGCTACTTTTATTGCCAGTGAAAGGCAAACATCTTCCAAAGCTATAAATGAACTTATAAAGGCAGGTTTATTGGAAAAATTGGATAATTACAAATATTTGATAAAAGATTTTGATAAACTGAAATCTTTGATAGATTAGCTTAAATTATCTTTAATAACATTTCTTTTTTTGATAAAATATATTAAAATTTAAAAAGGAATATAATGCAAAATCTTTTTAGGAATATTCCCAAAGTAGATAAGATAGTTTCAAAGTTTAAACAATATGAAAGTTCTTTAGTTTCCAAAATTACCAAGGATGTTATTGAAAATGTAAGACATGCAATAAAAAACGGTCAAATAAAAAAGATAGACGAAGAAAAAATTATAGAAAGTATTAAATTTAAATATAAAGATGTTACAACCCCTTCTATTAAAAATGTAATAAATGCCACCGGTATCATTATTCATACAAATTTGGGCAGAAGTTTAATTGATGAAGAAATTTTTGATAAAGCAAAAAAGATAAGCGGTCATTACTGTAATCTGGAATATGATTTGGAAAAAGGGAAAAGAGGAGACAGATATTATCATACGGCAAAGCATTTAAGTTTTTTATTTGGCAGTGAAGATGCCTTGATTGTAAATAACAATGCTGCCGCAGTATTTTTGATTTTAAACACATTTGCCAAAAATAAAGAAGCGATAGTTTCCAGGGGAGAATTGGTAGAAATTGGAGGAAGTTTTAGAATTCCGGAGGTTATGAGCGCAAGCGGAGCTGTTTTAAAAGAAATAGGAACTACAAATAAAACGCACAAAAAAGATTATATAAATGCTATAAATGCCAATACTGCAATGCTTATGAAAGTTCATAAATCCAATTATTCAATTGAAGGGTTCAGTGAGGAAGTCTCTTTTAATGAAATAATAAAAATGGCAAAAGAAACAGGGCTTATGGATTATTATGATTTAGGAAGTGCTTATATTCCGGAATTGCCTTACGGACTTAATCATTGTGAGCCTTCTATTATAGATATTATGAAATATAGCCCTTCTTTAATAAGTTTTAGTGGAGATAAATTATTCGGAGGTGTTCAGGCCGGAATTATTTTGGGAAAAAAAGAATTTATTGACAAACTTAAAAAAAATCAGATATTAAGAATGTTCAGAGTTGGTAAGATAACTATTTCTCTTATAGAAGAAAGTGCAATAGCTTATATAAAAAAAGAATATGATAAAATTCCCACTTTAAAAATGCTTTTTACGCCGGTTGATAAGTTAAAAGAAAAAGCGGAAAAATTTTTGTCTTTGACTCCCGGGTTAAAAGCTAAAATTATTGAAACTTATACATTTGTAGGAGGAGGAACTATGCCGAATAAAAAAATTCCGAGTATTGCCGTGGCAATTGATGGTAACGCGCAAAAGTGGGAAAAAAAATTTAGGGAGAATTTAATTATCGGCAGAATAGAAAATGAACATTTTTTGCTTGATTTCAGAACAATTCAGGAAGATGAAATAAATAAAATGGCTAATATTACAAACGAATTATTAAGCTGCAAGGTAAGATAATGAGACATATTATTATAGGAACCGCCGGACATGTTGATCATGGAAAAACTTCTTTAATAGAAGCTATGACAGGATATAACGGAGATGAATTAAAAGAAGAAAAACAAAGAGGTATTACCATTGATTTAAGTTTTACCAATATGCAAAAAAACAATGTAAACGTAGCGTTTATAGATGTTCCGGGACATGAAAAATTGGTTAAGAATATGATTAGCGGAGCATTTGGGTTTGATGCGACTTTGTTTGCTGTTGATGCGAATGAGGGGGTTATGCCTCAAACGATTGAACATTTGGAAGTTTTAAACATTTTAAAAGTAAAGAATATTATAATAGCTTTGACAAAAGCGGATTTGGCGGATGAAAGTATTATAGAAAAACGGGAAAAAGAAATTAAAGAACTTTTAAAAAATTATGAAAATTTAAAATTATTGACTATTATTCCAACCTCTATTAAAAATAAACAAAGTATAGAAAAATTGAAAAATTATTTATTTAATCTGCCGGCAAGAGAATACAATACTTCAAAATTTTTCAGATATTATATAGATAGAGTTTTTTCATTAAAAGGAATAGGAACGGTTGTTACAGGAACCGTTTTAAGTGGCCGGCTTAAGCTTAAGGACAAAGTATATATAAATGAACTTGAAAAAATAACAAACGTTAAAAATTTGCAGGTTCACGGAAAAAATGTAGAAGAAATAGTTACTCATGAAAGGGCTGCAATAAATCTTAATATTCCGCATAAAGAGATTCAAAAAGGTTATTTAATAAGTTCAAAAGGGTATTTAAGGGGATTTAAACAGATAGATGTATATATAAAGCCTATTCACAATAAAGAAATAGTTCATAACATGGATGTTTTGTTTATTAGTGGTGCTAAAAGAATTCCGGCAAAAGTACTTATGTTAAATTCTAAAGAAAAAGAAGGATTTGCAAGTATAAAATTAAAAGAAAAAGCATATCTTATTTATAAAGATCCGTTTGTAATTTTGCATAATGGAAGAGTTATTGGAGGAGGGGAAATTTTAAATCCTATTGCGGATCCTATTAAAAAAAAGAAAAAAATCGAACTTTTAGAAAAACTTAAAAATGGAGATTTTAAAAAAGCATTTGAAATATTGGTTGAGAATCATAAAAGAGGATTTGGCCTGCTTCAGAGCTATCAGAGGTTTAATATTTCTCCAAAAGAAGCTCTTGATATTGCAAAAAACTTGAAAGATGTGTTTATAGACGAAGATAATTTTAATATTTTTCATAAAAAAGTAAAGAAAGAAATAAAAAAAATAATATTGGATATTTATGATAAAAACAATTTGGCTTTTCTTTCCCCGTCATCATTAAAACTTAGAATAAAATGGGCAAGCGAAGGTATTATAAAATCGGTGTTGAACGAAATTATTGAAGAAGGATATCTGGTAAAAGACGGAAATATTTATAAGAAAAAAGATTTAAAAAATGCTAATATGGAAAAATCAGTTGAAAACAGGTTATTGGCAATTTTAGAAAATTCCGGAGCAACCCCTCAGGCACCGTATAATATTTATGAAAAACTTGCAATTGACAGGAAAGTGGGCGATAATGCAATGAAAAAACTTACTTCATCGAAAAAAGTTATAAGACTTGCCCATAATATATTTGTAGCAAGCAATCACCTGAATTCTGTTATTAATAAAATGAGGGATGTTATTAAAAAAAGAGGATACATTGATGTAAAAATATTTAAAGAAGAAATGCCAATGAGTAGAAAATATATTGTTGCATATCTTGATTATTTAGACCAAATGGGCGATATTGTGAAAGAAGATACTAAACGATATTTAAAGGTTTAGGTTTTAAATATAATATGAATATAATAAAGAATATATTGATTTTGTAGCTAAAACGCGAAAAAATGTGAGGCTACACCGTAGCCCTAATAAGCGTTATCAGCCAGCAGGAATTTTACCGTTGATAATTCCGACAAGGAAATCTTCAAGGTCTTTAAGCTTGCTTTTACTTTTTGCAAATCTTTTAGCAACAATAGAAGCTGCTTTTTTTTGACCTGCTTTTTGCAATTTTTCAATTAGAGGTTTTGCATTATTATTAAATAATGCTTTTAATTGATCAGGTGTTTGAACGCCTAAATCCTTAACAAACATAGTTGCTTTTAAATGTGCTGGATGTGTAATGTATCTTTGGTAATATTTGAAACCTTTGTTGTAGTCTGCAAACACGGCAGTTGTTCCAACTGATGCAAGTAGCGCACCTGCTACTAGAGCATTTCTTAAAAATTTCATGTATTTCTCCTTTGATTTTTGAATCAATATATTATAGCGCAAAAATAAAAATAAAGCAATAATTATAAGAAAAAATTATGAATGAAGATTCATTTGGTAATTTTGGCGGAAGAGGGTAGGAATCGAACCTACCGGGCAAACAGTCACCTGTCGCCCCATCGGGTTTGAAGCCCGAGGTGTCCACCAGGATCACATCCCCTCCAAATCAGAAATATAATTATACCAAAATTTTTATGTTATAATAAATTAAATTAAAAAAACAATAAATTTTTTAAAGGTTAAAAATGCAAAATTTGCGGGAATTGATTCAAAAATATAAAGATGAAAATGGTAAACTTACTTGTGCAAGTGCACATAAAATAGCCCATAAGTTAAAAATTGAACCTGTTATTATAGGTAAAGAGGCAGATAATATCGGCGTAAGAATTACAAATTGTGATTTGGGACAATTCGGAAAAATGGACTATACTCAAAATTATGAAAAAGAATTAATAAACGAACTTGAAAAAATAGCCGATGATAAAAAAAGAATATTTTGTAAAGATGCCAGAGAACTTGCAAAAAAATATAATTTGAAAAAAGTAAGAAGTGCAATAAAAGATAACGGTTTTGATGTAATATATTGCGAATTGGGTGTTTTTAAAGAAAAAAAAAGACCAAGGGCTTTTATTCGTACAAAAATATGGATTGAAAATCAAAAAAAAGAACTTTTATTTGGCAAAGGTAAAACAGAAATTTTGGAATTGATTGAAAAAGAAGGCTCAATATTGAAATCAGCTGAAAAAATGGGTTTGAATTATAAAAAAGCTCTTGGACATATCCAAATTTTGCAACAAAACTTGGATGATGAATTGGTAATAGTGCAAAAAGGAGTAAAAGGCGGTACTACATTGACGCCGAAGGCAATAGAATATATAAATGTTTTTAAGCAGTTAAGGACTGAAATAGAAGAATTTGCCAATAAGAGGTTTAAAGAATTATATTTAAGTAAATTAAGAGGTAAAAGAAAAATCAGACATTAAATCCGAAAAATTTTTTGTTTAGTTTTTTTACTTCATTGAATGATTTTAATCTTAATTTTTCATTTAGATAATCGGCATTAAAAGTTCTAAAACCAAATTTTTTCAAAACAGCTAAATTTTCTTTTTTATCATCAAAAGCAATAAACGGAAGTAACTGATTTTTTTCAAAAAAGTCTTTAACAAGGCGTGATTTTAATATTTCAGATAATTCTTCAGAATTTTCTCTGTGCAGCAGGGCGTTAAATTTTAAATTATGTATGTTTAAAAATTCCAAATCATTGCTGTTTAATGTTCTGGATGTAATACATATTTGCGTAAATCCAGCTTTTTGAAAAGAAAAATAAATTTTGGTAAGAGGAAGCAGCGTATCTTTAAATATATATTGTTTTGTACATTTTTTTAACCATATATTATAATCTATTTCTCCATTTTTATTTATCGCTCTGTGCGTGGAATCTATCAGTGTTCCGTCTAAATCCCAGGCAATTACTAGATTTTTAATCATTTTCATCCTTTATATGCTAAAATATATTTAAAAAAGGTGCTGTATGCAAATCAATCAGTTTAAAGAAATCGATTTTGTTTCTCTTTTTCATAAACAGAAAAGTTTATCACCTTTTAAAGCAAAAAATAATGAAGAATGGAATAAAAAAGCCCAATATTTTAATAAATATGCTTTAAACAGTAAATATAATAACTTTTTTTTACAAAAAGTCAATTTAAAAAATATAAAAACTGTTCTTGATGTTGGCTGTGGAGTAGGAAATTTATCTTTAATTTTTGCGAAAAAAACAGAAAAAGTTTTTGCAATGGACAGGGCTGAAAAAATGCTTGAACTGTTAAAAAAAAATATGGAAAAAGAAAATATCGGTAATATTATACCTGTTCAAAAATCCTGGGAAGATGACTGGAGTGATATTCCTGTCTGTGATATTGCAATTGCTTCAAGGTCTTTGGAATGTAAAAATATAAAAGATTGTATTGTTAAGTTAAATCAAAAAGCCAAAAAAGCAGTTTATATTACTTACCAGGTAGGGAATTATATTGATGATGAAATTTTAAAAGTTATGAAAAGGGATATTATTCCAAGACCTGATTATATTTTTTTGTTAAATATTCTGTATTCATTGGGAATTCATGCCAAATTGGATTTTATTATTTCAGATAATAAAAAAAAATATAATGATATAAATGATTTTATTAAAAATATTGAATGGTCTATTGGTCATCTTAATGACTTTGAAAAAGAAAATTTAAAACAATATTTTTGTGAAAGAAAAAAAAGCAATAAACCGTTATACAAGCCTAAAAAATGGGCTTTTATCTGGTGGGAAAAAAATTAATTTTTTTCTCTTTTTAATTCGTTTTCCAACCATTTTTGTGCTTTTTCCACTGTTTTAAATATAGGGGATTTTGCAACTTGTTCATTGGCTTCGTAAAAACGGATTCTTATTCCATCTTGTACTTCGTCAATTTTTGTACGTGTTATTCTGTCTAGGTTAAGATATACTCTGTCGTTCAGTTTTACAAACATTTTAATCCTTTTTTTGTGATTATATCATAGTTTATTGTTAAAATATCGTACAATCATGAAAATAATTATAGAAATAATTATCATAGTGGCAGCTACTGGAGCAGAATAATCAAGCCCAAAATTTATAAATCTGTCATAAATCAATACCGGTGCCACCATAGGATGATATGCCAAAATTACTATTGCACCGAATTCTCCAAGACCTCTTGCCCACATCAAAAGCATTCCGTTTATAATATCTTTTTTTGCATTTGGTATTATTATTTTTAAGAATGTATAAAAAGGGCCGGCTCCGAGACTTCTTGAAATATTTTCAAGTTTAGGATCTATATTTTTAAATCCTTCTTTTGCCGAATTTATTAAATAAGGGGCAGATACAAACATCATAGCAATCATTATGCCGTTTGTTGTGTCTATAAATCCTATTCCAAATTTTGCAAAAAAATGACTTAATGTTCCTGTTCCATACGCAAGCAGTAAAGCTATACCTGCTGCTGTATGAGGAACCATTGTAGGAATGTCTATAATACTTTCTAATAAACTTTTTCCTTTAAAATCATATCTTGCTATTAAATAAGCAAGAGGTAAACCTGTGAATAAAACAAAAACCATTGAACAAAAAGAAACTTTCATAGTCAAAGCAATTGAATCAATTACTTCTTTGTCTTTAAGGGTTACAATATAAGAATGAATAGAAATTCCGAAAATGAGT
The DNA here is from genome assembly GCA_964410645.1 of uncultured Nautiliales bacterium. Taxonomy (GTDB): domain Bacteria; phylum Campylobacterota; class Campylobacteria; order Campylobacterales; family Nautiliaceae; genus JALTBU01. Next base: position 3,234 of record CAYPHV010000019.1, on the reverse strand, counting down.
TTTAGTAAAGGAATTAAAATAAACAAGATGATTATTGACGCTAAAAAAATAAAGATTTTTTTCATTATTTGCCTTTTAAATAAAAATAATATCTTTTTTATTAAAACAGATATAAACTTTTTGTTTTTTTTGTAATGTTAAATACTTAAATTTTTTTGTCGGAAGTTTTATAAAAAATATATTTTTTCTGACGTTTACGAAAATTTTATAGTGATCCGCTATGTCCATTATTTCTTCGATGACGCCGTTTAAACAGTAATTAAAATTTTCTTTTTTATTGGAAATTTTTATATTGTTTGGATCTATTGAAAAGTATTGGTGTGAATTATGAAAATTTAAAAATTTGACGTCAAATAAATTTTTAAATCCTAAAAATTTTGCCACTTCTATAGAAGAAGGAGATTCTAGGACATCTTTTGTTTTTCCTGTTTGTAATATTTCCCCGTTTATCATAATACCTATTTTATCGCCAAGATAAGAAGCTTCTCTAAAATTATGTGTTACATGAATTATTGTCAGATTGTATCTGCTGATACTTTCTTTTAAATTTTTCATAATTTCATTTCTAAACGTAGGGTCTATAGCACTTAAAGGTTCGTCTAAAAGCAGAAGTTTTGGTCTTGAATATATCGCTCTTGCAAGAGCTGTTCGTTGTTTTTCTCCTCCGCTTAAATGGTGTGTTTTTCTTTTTAATAATTTTTCAATGCCCAAAAAATTTATTAAATCTTGAAATAATTTATTATTTTTACCTTTGAATTTTTCTGAAAATCTGATATTTTTTTCCACTGTCATATTGGGAAATAATGCAAAATCCTGATAAACAAAACCAAAATTTCTTTTTTCAGGGGGGTCTTTTGTAATATCTCTATTTTCACAAAAAATTTTTCCTTTAATGTTGTGAAATCCTGCAATACTTTCAAGCAATAGTGTTTTCCCACTTCCTGTTTTTCCGAGTAATATAAAATATTCATTTTTGGAAATATTAATGGAAATATTGTTTAATGTAAAATTTCCTTTTTTTAAAAATAGATTTTTAATTTTAAGCATTATTATCCTCAAAAATTATTTTTAACCATAAATTTATATTTTTTTTATTTAACGTTGCTAATATTTTTATCCCTTTTTTAAAATTATACATTTTATTTAAAATATATGCACATTTGATGCTTTAAAAAGTAAATATACGTTTGTTTTTTCTTGTAAATTTAATTTTTCATATGAATTTAATGTAATAAGCACTGTAAATTTAATATCATTTACATTAATTATTAAATCTACCAAAAAACCTTTTTTTTCTGATTTTTCAATAAATCCGTAAAGACAGTTTTTTGCAGATCCTTCTTTACAGCTGGTTTTTGATATTATTATATTTTCTGGACGAATAGAAATTTTTACGTTTTTTCCTATATCCGCCGTATCTATGGAATACAGTTTTAAATCATTTGTTTCCAGTATATTTAAATCTTTTTCTTTACCAATAACTTTGGCGTTTAAAATATTTGTTCCTACAAAATCGGCGACTTTTCTATTGTTTGGTTTTGAAAATATTTCTTCGGGAGTGCCCACTTGCAAAATTTCTCCAAATCTCATTAATATTGTTTTATCAGCCAGTGCCCATACATCTTCAAAATCATGGGTTACATGCAGTACAGTGGTATTGTATTTTTTAGTAACATCTTTAAGCAACTGTCTCATTTCTTTTTTAATTTTATAATCAAGGGCACTAAAAGCTTCGTCCATTAAAAGAAGTTTGGGCTTTACTATTAAAGCTCTGGCAATACTAACTCTTTGCATTTCTCCTCCGCTTAATGTCAAAGGTTTTCTTTTTAACAAATGGTCTATTTTTAAAAGTTTGCTTATTTCGTTAACATCTTTATCGTTTTGAATTTTATCTTTGCTATGCTTTTTTAATCCGTACATTATATTTTCATATACATTCATATGAGGAAAAAGTACGTAATCCTGATAAACAATACTAATATTTCTGGATTCAATAGGTTTATCGGTTATATCTTCATTATTCAAATATATTCTTCCGCTTTGGGGTTTGTAAAATCCGGCGATTGTTTCCAGTAAAATAGATTTACCGCTTCCGCTTGGTCCTATTATTGTTGCATACTCTCCTTTTTTTATACTAAAATTAATATTTGTTATAGTAAATTTTCCCAAAGTTATATTTATATTTTCAATCTTTAAAAACATTTTTTTTACCTTCCATATATTCAACGGATAATATTGCAATAAATGAAATAACGATAAGCACAATGCCGCTGGTAATAGCCATCCCCATATTTCCATAGGAAATATTTAAAAACAGTGTTATAGGCAGTATTTCTGTTTTCATATATGACCCGCCGGCTAAAATTAAAACGGCTCCGAATGCTCCCATTGATCTTGCGAAAGTTATAATTGCCGAAGCGTATATTCCATTTCTTATTAATGGAACTGATACATTTTTAAATGTTTCGAATTCGCCATATCCCAAACTTCTTGAAACATATTCATATCTTTTGTTGATACTTTCAAATGATGAATAAATAATCCTGATTCCGTAAGGCAAAGCAGTAAAAAACTGTGCAACTACAATACCCGCTTTTGTAAAAACAATTTGAATTCCCAGTTCATCAAGAAAATCTCCGACAAAAGTTTTGCTAAAAAGTAAAAGTAAAGACAGTCCCAATACAAGTTCAGGAAAAGCCATAGGTAGATTTATTATTGTTTTTAAAACGGATTTTCCAAAAAAATCATATCTTGACAAAGCATAAGCAATAGGAACAGAAAAAATCAAAGCAAAGAAAGTTGATAAAACAGATGTGATAAGAGATAATTTAATAGAAAAAATCATTTCCCGAGAATGCAAAGCATTGATAATATCCCCTAATTTAGGCACAAAAAACAGACTTAAAATAGCAACTACAAGCAAAAACGTAATTAGTAAAGACATACTTATGCTAAGTGTTTTAAAACTGAATATTTTCACAATTCAAATCCCCATTTTTTCCAAATTTGTTTTGATTTATCAGAAGAAAGATAATTATTGAATTTATTTGCAAGTTTTTTATTTTTACTCATTGTCCCAACCGCAGTTGGTATTGTTTTAATGAGATTTTCATTTTCAGGAATTTTGATAACTTCCAATTTTCCTTTTTGTTTTGCCCAAGAAACCATATCTTCCCACATTATTGCAGCGTCAGCCTGTCCCATTACCATATATATAAGCAATTGATTAACGGT
>CAYPHV010000018.1:0-26709 GCA_964410645.1 uncultured Nautiliales bacterium | reverse complement strand
TGAAAAAAAAGATTTTATTCATTATTGCATTAATTATGATCATTTCTACCATTATTGACTTTTTTCTTTTTTTTACACTTGTTTTTTTTAGGAGCTGCAAATTCAATCAAATCCTGGGTTGTTTTAATCTCTTTTGGCAAAGCACTTAGCCCTTTTAAAAGCAATCTGGCAGCTGTTTTTGCATCTCCTAACGCCCTGTGATCAGTTTCATAAGGCAATTTGAGCTCTTCTTTTAAATATTTAAGTCCATAACGCTTAGCATCAATCGTTTTTTCTGAAAGTGTAATAGTGCACATACATCCGTTTAGTAATTTGCCCAAACCTTCTTTTTCATATTGAAAAGATAAAAAATTAAAGTCAAAATCAGCCGCATGGGCAACAAATATGCTATCTCCCAAAAAATTTCTGAATTTTTTAAGCATCTGTTTTTGAGACTGTTTGTTACTCAGCATTTTTTGACTGATACCTGTAACTTTTTCAACAAATCTTGGCACTTCTTTTGCATAAATTAAAGATGAAAATTTATCTATAATTTTACCTTTTTTTATTTTTACAGCACCTATTTCTATAACCTGCCCCACTTTTGGCTTGGAATTATTAACTTCTAAATCCACTACTGTATATGTATCTTCAAAATACGGAGTAAATACCGTTTTTAAAAAAACCAAATTATTTTTTATTGTTAAAGGAAATCCCTGGAATTTTAACGTATCGTATAAACACTCAAAATCACTGTATTCATCTGAAAAAAAATTTAAAAAATCTTCTTTTTTCATTCCTTTTTTTAATTTAGAAACAAGCGTATGCATAAAAACTCTTTTTTAAAAGAATTATAACTAAAAAATAACAAAAAAAAGGAAAAAAATTATTATTTGATAATTTTTGCTATTGAAAATAGAATTTAAACTTGTTATAATATCTTAAAAATTAAAAAAGGATAAAAATGGTATTGGTTATGAAAGTGGGCGCTTTGGAAAAAGATATAGACAAAACAATAAACCAGATTAAAAACTGGGGACATAAAGTAAGTGTCGCTCCGGGAGAAAAACAGGTAGTTATTGGAATTATCGGCGATAAAACAAATTTAGCCGGAAAACCTCTTAATACACTTCCCGGAGTCGCAACTGTTTTAGAAGTTTCAGCACCTTTTAAAAGGGCAAGCAGAGAATTTCATCCGGAAGACAGTGTATTTGAAATAGACGGCGTAAAAGTCGGAGGAAAAAATAAAATTATTATTGCAGGACCATGCAGCGTTGATACAGTGGAAAATGCAGTATATCTGGCCAAAGTAGCAAAAGAAAACGGTGCCGATATGTTAAGAGGTGGTGCATATAAACCGAGGACTTCTCCCTATTCTTTCCAAGGACACGGAGAAAAAGGCCTAAAAATGCTTATGGAAGCTAAAAAAGAAACCGGACTTCCTATTGTAACTGAACTTATGAGCATTGAAGACATAGATGTAGTTTATAAATATGCCGATGTTTTTCAAATAGGAGCCAGAAACATGCAAAATTTCCCTTTGCTTAAAGCAATAGGAAAACTTGATAAACCAGTAATACTTAAAAACGGAATCGCATCAACTCTGAAAGAACATTTAATGAGTGCCGAATATATTATGAGCGAAGGCAATGAAAAAGTAATTCTATGTCTTCGTGGAACAAGAACATATGAAGGCAGTGTCAGAAATACTATAGATTTAACGTTAGTTCCAATAATGCAAAAATTAACCCATTTACCTATTATCGTAGACCCGAGTCACGCAGCCGGAAAAAGAGAATTTGTAAGCGCTTTGGCTTATGCCGGAATGGCTATCGGAGCCAATGGACTCATTGTTGAAATGCACAACTGTCCAAAAGAAGCCCTAAGCGACGGTGATCAGGCTTTGCTTCCCCGTGATTTTGAATATTTAATGAAAAAATTAAAAGAACTTAAATCTTGGAATCAAAAAGAATGGTGGAAATTTGACGCCGAAAAAGAAACAGACTGTATAAAAGTAAAATAAAAAGGATCTTTATGAAAAAAGCTAAAATTGTAGTTACACTCGGGCCAAGTTCAATAGATAAAATTCAGGATTTGATCAAATCTGGGGTGGATATATTTAGGCTTAATTTTTCGCATGCAAATCATAAAGCACATAAAGAATCCATACAAAAAATTCGTAAAATAACAAAAAAACTTAATTCTAAAACAGCTATTTTACAGGATATTAGTGGTCCTAAAATAAGAATCGGCGAAATTAACGGTATTTTAGAGCTAAAAAAAGGCGACAAAATAAGACTTGTTAAGAAAAACCCAAAAAATGTCTACGATTTAACTATCAGTTATCCAGAAATTATCAATGATGTAAAAATAGGTGAATATGTATTTTTTGCAGACGGAAGTATTCGTGCAAAAGTTATAGAAAAAACATCTGATTATCTTGTATTAGAGATTAAAAACGACGGGGTTTTATCAAGCAGAAAAGGTGTAAATTTTCCCCACTCAAATTTAAATATTTCAGCTATAACAAAAAAAGATGAAAAAGATTTAATTTTTGGAGCAAAAAATGAAGTCGATATTGTAGCAATATCCTTTGTAAACAATAAAGATGATATTTTAAGGGCAAAAGAAATATTAAAAAGCACAAATCCAAAAAATTTACCATGGATAATTGCAAAAATTGAAACAAAAAAAGGTGTTGAAAACCTTGATGAAATATTAGAAGTAAGCGACGGTGTAATGGTGGCAAGAGGGGATCTAGGAATAGAAGTCGGCATTGAAAAAGTCCCTGCAATCCAAAAAAAAATAATAAGACGTGCAAATAAATTAAACAAACCGGTAATAACAGCCACTCAAATGCTTTTATCTATGGTTAATTCGCCTTTTCCAACGCGTGCCGAAGTGAGCGACGTGGCAAATGCCGTAATGGATGGAAGCGACAGCGTAATGCTAAGTGATGAAACAACAGTTGGAAAATATCCTGTTGAGGCTGTCAAGACATTAAAACAGACAATTATTGAAATTCAGCATATTTATCCATATTACAAAAAATATGAAATTGAAGACAAAGACGCAATTGCCGCCAGTGTAGCCGATTTATGCAAAGGAATTAAGCCAAAGGCAATTGTAAGTTTTACAAGTAGTGGAACAACAGTAAAGTCTATTGCAAAATACAGACCAAAACCCCCTATTTTTGCGGTAACTCACAATCGTTACATCAGCAGAAAATTACAATTAGTCTGGGGAGTTGAAAAAATTATAGAACTTCCCAAAATTAAAAATCCAGAAAAATTAATAGAAAAGTTTAAAGAATTAGCTGTATCATCAAATTTATTACAAAAAAACGACAAAATAATTGTTACAATGGGAAGTATTATAGGTAAAGAAGGAACTACAAATATGATAAGGATAGTTGAAATTTAATTATTGTTTTTATTTTCCCTGCATTCTTTACAAACACCATATATATATAATTCTTTATGAGTATTTGGATATTTATTATCAATTTCTTTTTTTAAAAGCTCATCTATTGGAATATCTTCTACTTTTCCGCATTCTTTACAAATAAAATGGGCATGTGGGGCTTTTTTTAATTCGTATTTTGGCTTTTGATGAAGACATACCTCACAGATTATATCTTCTTCTTTTAATGCATTTATATTTTTATAAATTGTAGCGAGTGAAATAGACGGAAACGTTTCTTTTATCCCCTCATAAATTTCTTCTATACTTGCATGACCGTGCAATTCAAGCTCTTTTAAAATTGCAAGCCTTTGAGGCGTTATTTTAAGAGATGAATTTTCTAGAATACTTTTTAAATTTTTCATAAATACCTTTGTTTTAAAATAAAACGCTTAAACTTTAAAAAAGAGAAAAAAACTGAATTATTTAGCAGCCTTTACCATCTCTTCAATATCTTTCATATCGTTTGCATCTACCAAATCTTCCAGGCTGACATAAGCGCCTACATTACCTGTCATTGGCTCTGCATCAGTATTAACAGGAAGTGTTTTTTTACCAGGTTTCCAGTTTGCAGGACACACTTCGCCGGTTTTATATGCATGCTGATGTGCAATAATCTGTCTCACAAGTTCTTTTACGCTTCTTCCAACAGGTGGAGCTTGAACTTCCTGGGCTACTATTTGTCCATCAGGATTAATCAAAAATCTACCCCTAAGAGCAATTCCAGCACTTTCAAGTAATACACCGAATTTTCTTGAAAGTTCTCCAGTCGGATCCTGAGCAATTGTAAGTTTTAAATCTTTAAGCAACGGTTCAGTTTCTACAAATCGTTTATGGGAGAATTTAGTATCAGTTGAAATTGCTAATACTTCCACTCCTAATTCTTTAAGATACGGATATACTGCATTCACGGCAGCTATTTCAGTAGGTCAAACAAATGTAAAATCCGCAGGATAAAAGCACACCATTGTCCATTTTCCTTTATAATCATCACTGCCCACTTCTGTATAATGTCCGCTTTCGGCATTATATGCTTCAGCTTTAAATTCCGGCATATTTTTTAAAACCAATACGCCTGCCTGTGTTTGAACTTCTTCCATTTTTACCTCCTCAGGTTGTTTTTTTACATCATTAGCAAATTATTTTATATCTTTTTCGCATGCCATTCGGCATCTTCTATAATTTTTCTCACGTCATAATTATAATCTATTAAAATTTATTTGTCAAGGAAAAAAAGACAAAAAAGATAAATTTTTTCTTTTAGAATATTTTATCCACGTTTAAATTATAAAAAAGATTGGGATGCTCTATTTTTATTTTATTTACTGTCTGCTCAATATTTTGCTGATTATTCTTTTTCATTTCTTCTAAAACAACCGCCTTTACATCATCATAATCAATAGGAAATTCACTGAGAATTGTTTTTTCCAGTTTAAGCTCAAAATTTTCTTTCATAAGTTTTTTTGCCATTTCCATTATTTCTTTATATTCGTTAGTGTCCAAAACAACTTTTAATTTATTTTCTATTTTCATAATCCATAAAGCGTTATCTATATTCCCCTGCACTACTTCAAAATTATTACATTTTACAATAGTGTCAGATTTTAACTGTTTTGCTGTTTCAACCAAACCATTAATCCTTTCTGTGCGTGTAATCTGTTTTCCGCCTCATTGAAAATAACATTTGAATATTTTTCAAATACATCGGCACTGACCTCATAACCTCTGTAAGCCGGAAGACAATGCATAAATACTGCATCTTCTTTTGCAAGAGACATTAAATTTTCATTTATTTCATAGCCTTTAAAATCTTTGATTCTTTTTTCTTTTTCAGCTTCCTGACCCATACTGACCCATGTATCTGTCACCACAACGTCCACGTCTTTAACGGCTGTTTCAGGATTATTGGTAAAATTAATTTTTGCACCGCTTTTATCGGCTTCTTTTAAAGCAATTTCCTTTATTTTTTCATTTATTTCATATCCGTTTGGAGTAGCAATATTTATGTCAAATCCAAGTTTTGCCGCCATTACAGCCCAGGAATGAGCCATATTGTTACCGTCTCCCACATAGGCCACTGTTGTATAATCCGGATGTTCAAAATCAAATTTTTGAAATTCAATCATTGTAAGCAAATCCGCCAAAAGCTGAACAGGATGGCATAAATCTGTTAAACCGTTAATCACAGGAACCTTTGAATATTTTGCAAATTCATTCAGCCTGTCGTGTCCGAATGTCCTAATCATTATCAAATCAACCATTGAACTTATGACCCTTGCCGTATCCTTCACAGGTTCACCGCGTCCGAGCTGAATATCTCTGCTGCTTAGAAAAAGTCCGTTTCCTCCAAGTTGATCAATACCCGCTTCAAACGAAACTCTCGTTCTGGTTGAACTTTTTTCAAATATCATAGCAAGCTCCCGATTTTTTAAATACGGCTTAAAAATTTTGGCTTTTGTCTCTTTTTTTATCTGCACAGCCAAATCCATAACCTCTTTTATTTCTGCTTTATCAAAATCCACAAGCCATAAAAAATGTTTCAATTTATATCCTTTAATTAAATAAGTTAGATATAATTTTATCAAAAAAAGGAGATTTTTTGGAAATTTCAAATATTGCATTTCTTCCCACTAAATTCGGAAAATTTAAAATACAGTCTTTTAAAGAAAAAAATAAAGAACATTTGGTAATATTTACAGAAAATTTACCTGAAATTCCAATTGTAAGAATTCACAGTGAATGCTTAACCGGCGATGTATTCGGCTCTTTAAAATGCGATTGCGGAGAACAGCTGCATTTAGCCCTTAATACGATAAATAAAAAAGGGGGCATGGTAATATATTTAAGACAGGAAGGCAGAGGTATAGGACTTTTTAATAAAGTAAATGCATATCATCTTCAAGACGGCGGTTTAGACACCGTAGAAGCCAATCATCAATTGGGATTCGAAGCGGATATGAGAGATTTTGGCATAGTTGAAGAAATATTAAATCATTTTAATATTAAAAAAATAAGGCTTTTAACAAACAATCCAAAAAAAGAATTCGCTTTCAAAAACATAGATGTGGCGGAAAGAATACCGATAAAAATAAAGCCGAATCCGTATAATAAATTTTATCTTCAAACAAAAAAAGAAAAACTGGGTCACAAACTCTAAAAATGAAAAATTCAAAATCAGAAAAAAAATATGAAATATTTACAAATGAACTTTTAAAATGGAATAAAGTACACAAATTTACAAATTACAATACGAAAGACAAAATATTTACCCAAATTGAAGACAGTCTTTATCCTGTTAAGTATATAAAAAATGCAAAAACCGCCATTGATATAGGAACAGGGGCGGGATTTCCGGGAATTATACTGGCAGTTGCCATGCCCCGTGTCAAATGGTATCTGGTGGAACCGCTAAAAAAACGGTATTCTTTTTTAAATTCTATAAAAATATTATTAAATTTACAAAATACAAAAATAATACCTTCGAGACTGGAAAATTCGGACATATCTTCAGTAGAGCTTATAACAAGCAGGGCCGTTATGAAAACGAAAGAAATTATTAAAATTGCAAAACCTTTTTTAAAAAAAAATGGTACAATACTTTTGTATAAAGGTTCCAGTGTTTTGAACGAGTTAAAAAACATAAGTGTAAATGTTAAAGCACAAAACAACAGAAATTATATTTTTATAAACGCCAAGGATATATAATGGGAAAATTAATATTTATTTTGATAATTATCGGAGTAGCTTATTTTTATTTTTTTAACAAACCGGAAGTAAACTCCAAAAAAGAAAACAGCAAAACAAACAAAAACGATAAAAAAGATTTGATAATGTGTGATAATTGTAAAACATTTGTCAGCGAAGACGAAATAAAAAAAGTAAACGGCAAAAATTTATGCAAGGAATGTTATGATAATCTTAAATAAACCGTTTTCTTATGAAAAATTTTTAAAAGTAAAAACAGTTGAAGATATCAAAAATTCGTCTTCAAACTCTACATTAATTTTTGATTTTAACGAATCTGATTTAACCATTTTTGAATATTGTAAAAATAACTGCATTCCTTATGGAGTTAATATAAATTCAATAAAAAAGCTTATTTTTATTTCAAATCTTAATGCAAAATATGCTTTTAGCGATAATATTGAAAATGCAAAAACATTTCAAAAAATTACAAATGAATATTTACTTGACACCAAAATTATTTTTTTAATAAATTCTTTTGAAGAAATAGAACAAATAGCACTTTTAGGCATTGACGGAGTTAAATTAAAGGAAAGTAAATGAAAAAACCAAACGTTACACCTGTGGAAAAAGAATATTTTTTAAAAGAAGAAGATTTTATTGTCAGCAAAACAGACCTTAAAAGTAAAATTTTATACGGAAATAAAATTTTTATTAATCTTAGCGGTTATTGCGAAAAAGAACTATTGGGTCAATTTCACAATATTTTAAGACATCCGGATATGCCAAGGTGCGCTTTTAAAAATTTATACGATCATATTCAAAACAAAAAAGAGTGGTTTGGATATGTCAAAAATTTACGAAAAGACAGAGGATATTATTGGGTATTTGCAAATATTTCTCCTACACTTGACAGCAACAACAATATAATAGACTATTATTCCGTAAGAAGAAAGCCAAAAGACGGGTTTAAAAATACAATTGTACCTCTTTATAAAAAACTGATAGAAATAGAATCTAGCGGAGGAATGGAAGCCGGAGTAAAAGCGGTGGAACAACTACTTGAATCCAAAAAAGTAAGTTTTAACGAACTTATGATAAAAATTCAAAAAGGAATTATCAATGAACTCTAAAATATTAGCCGTTATAATTGTATTAATTTCTATTTTTCTAAGTGGTTTTGGCTTTTATAAAAATGATCTTATGGTGGGCATTGTTTCAATACTGCCGTTTTTATGCGGTATCCTGCTTTTATTCGTCAAAGACGAAAAAAATAAAAAAAATTATCTGCTTAATAAAATACAAGAAATTATAGCAGATGTTGCAAATGGAAATTTTTCAAAAAGAATTACTAATATTGATGAAAACAACCCTCTTGAAAAAATGGCATGGGCCATCAACGATATGCTTGATCAACTGGAAGCTTTTCAAAGAGATATTGCTGAATCCATCCAGGCGGCTGAAAACGGAATTAATTATAGAAGTATAGATCTTGCCGGCTACAAAGGACAGTTCAGACAAACATCAAAAACTATAAATAATGCAGTAACAGCTATTTCAATTGCCCTTAAAGAACAAGCCAGAAGCGAGTTATTCGTTACATTAAATGATTTGGGAGGGGGAATAAATACACAAATTGAAAATATTAAAAATTCTTTTGATCAAAAATTAAAACATTATATGCTGAAAATAGATGAACTTTCAACCGAAATTTATAAAGGGGCCAATAACGCTTCGGAAAAAATAAACAATCTTACAAATGTTTTAAATACTCTGATTGATTTTATTTCCCAGACAAACGAAGCTATTAACATGCTTTACAACAGGGCAGAGGAAATCGGTAAAATAGTTGAACTTATAACCGATATTGCCGATCAAACCAATTTATTGGCACTAAACGCCGCTATTGAAGCAGCAAGGGCGGGAGAACACGGAAGAGGCTTTGCAGTGGTCGCCGATGAAGTAAGAAAATTGGCGGAGAGGACTCAAAAGGCAACAAGCGAAATATCCATAACCATCAAAACATTACAGCAGGAAACAAGCGAAATTCAATCAAATTCTGAAAAAATAACTGATACCGCAGCTACTTCCAAAGATGATGTAACAGACGTTTACAATATGGTAAACAGTTTTAGAGACAAATCCTTGGACAACAAAAAAAATGTGGATTTAGCATTGACAAGAATGCCGATGGATTTAATAAAATTATCACATTTAATATATAAACTGGATGCAAAAGAAGCCGTAGTTGAAGAAAAAGAAATCAAAAAAACAAAAGAAAACGAGTGTGAATTCGGAAAATGGTTACAAAATCAAAAAACCATAAAAAATTTAGGCTGTTATCCGGAATATAAAGAAATAAAAGATAAACTGCATAAAAATATTCATCAAATTACAAATAAAACACTTGAATGTATTGACAATAAAAACTGCATTAAAAATAAACACGAAGTAATTGAAAATTTTAAAAAAATTGAAGAGAATTCTGCCCTTTTATCAAAAGAACTTGATTCTTTATTTGAAAAATACACTGATAAACCATGCGAATAAAATTTGATTTTTTATTAATTTTTCTTATTCTTCCTTTCATCATCATCAGTCTTTTTTTAATTAATGAAATTTCTAACGATTTATTTAAAAGAGAATTAATATATATTTTAATAGGGATTGTTATTTTTATCGCCGTATATTTCCTGCCAATAAGAAAAATTTTATGGATAATACCGGCTCTTTACTGGTTTAATGCTATTTTGTTACTATTTGTAGATATTTTCGGCATAAAAATACTTGGCGCTAAAAGGTGGATTGAAATTCCTTTTTTACATATTACAATGCAACCCTCAGAATTTATGAAAACAACCCTGCTTTTAATGCTTGGCTACTTAGTCTATAAATATCCTCCTAAACCTCTTTATCATTTAAAAGAGTTTTTGAAATTTTCCATTTATATAATAATTCCTTTTATTTTAATAGCAAAAGAGCCCGATTTGGGAACGGCTTTAATCCTACTTACTATCGGCTTAGGGGTTTTATTTTTAGCCGGAGTGGATAAAAAAATTTGGTTGAGTTTAATAATTTTAGGAATTATTTCAGCACCCGTTTATTACAAATATTTAATGAAAGATTATCAAAAGAAAAGAATAGAAAATTTTTTAAACAAGCCCAGTTACCATATTCAACAATCTTTAATTGCAATTGGAAGCGGAGGCATGGAAGGCAAAGACAAGCAGGAAGCCACTCAGACACAGCTTAAATTTTTACCTATCGCAAGCAGTGATTTTATTTTTGCCTATTATGTTGAAAGATTCGGATTTACCGGTGCTTTGGGTTTAATTTTTTTATACTTTTTATTAATTTCATATTTATTGATTAAAGCTCAAAGTATGAAAGACGATTATTTTGCAAAAGTTATGTTTGCAGGAGTCGCATTAATGATATTTATATATTCATTTATAAATATGGCTATGACTGCGGATATCGCCCCCGTAGTCGGAGTGCCGCTGCCTCTTATCAGCCACGGGGGGACCAGTTTTATTAATTTTATGATTTTACTGGCAATTTTGGAAAATTTAATTTCAAGAAACGAATTTTTAAATACCCACGGAGTGAAATAGATATCGTTTATTAGACTATCTCTGATTTTATTTTTTTCAATTCTTTTAAAGCTTTTTGTAAATCAGAATTTTCTACAATAAAATCCGATTTGTTTTTTTTATATACTTTGTCATAATATTCCAAAAGCATAATTTCAGCCACTTTTTTTAATTCATTTTTTTGGTATGAATTTATAAGATCATCATAAATTTGCTTTGAAATAAATTTTTTCAATCTGTCCAAATTGGCATAAAAAGATTTTTTATCTATATTTCCGTAATATTTTAAAATTCTGTTTATTCTTTGATGTAAAGGAGCTGTAATTTCTATTTGAATGCTGCTTTTGATTTTTTTATGCAAATCGCCGGGTAAATTAATCTTTCCTATTCTGGAACTTTCCGCTTCAATAAAAATATATTCATCGGGAGATATGAGCCTAAGCTTTTCAAAAAGCATATTTTCAAACATTTTCTGGCTAGGCTGATGCCCGATATTGCCAAAAATACTTCCGTAATGATTCGCAAGTTTTTCCAAATCAATACACGGACGCAAATATTCAAGCAGCTCGCTTTTCCCGCATCCACTGTTTCCTCTTAAAACCAAAAATTTACCGGGTATATTCATAAGATATTCACTTACATATTTTCTATATATTTTATACCCACCGTCTAATCTATACACATTATAATTAATCTCTTTTAAAATAGTATAAAGAGATTTGGATCTTTTCCCTCCCCTCGCACAATAAATTAAAATTTTTTTATCTGTAAAATCATCTATTTCCAAATGTTTTGCAATATTTTTTAAGATATATATCAACCCTTTTTGACTTGCTTGTTTTTTTGAAACATTTTTATACATATATCCTATTTGAGCGTGTTCTTCATCATTTAACACATAAATATTTTTACTTCCGGGAATATGGGATTCATTATACTCCTTCGGACTTCTTGCATCTAAAATCAAATCAAATTTATTGTTTAAAAATTCTTTTATATCTATTACCATTCAAAAGCCTTTATATATTTATTCTGCTATATCCGATTTTACATATTTTTTTAATATTTTTCTTTTTAAGCCATAAGGCAAAAGCATAAAAAATTTAATTATATAATAAAATCTAAGAGGAAAAGGGTTAAAAAATTTTTTACTCTCAATTATCTTTACTATTTTTATACCCGCTTTATCCAAATCCATTAAAAAAGGCATATGAAAAGTATGTTTTTTTGTCATATCCGTTTTTATAAATCCGGGCAAAATCAGCCGGACATCCACCCCCGCAAAATAAAGACTTTCCGCATAAGAATTAATCGCCCTTTTACTGGCACTGTAAGGAAGCGATGTCGGTGCACCGACTAATGAAGCAAGAGAAGAAATAAAAACAATTTTGGAATTTTTAAAATTAATATTTTCCAAAAGCGCATGAATTGAAAGAAAATTCACATCGATTACTTTTTCAAATGCATTAAACGGAGGAAAATCTTTTGAATGAAGCGATGAAACTCCGGCATTCAAAATAATTAAATCAAATTTTACTTCTTTTAATTTTTTTGAAATATTCCTAACCTCATCAAAATCGGCCAAATCCACGGCAAAATAATTTTCGCTTAATTTTTTTAATTTTTCACCGTCTCTTGCTATAAGATATAAATTATGGCCCTTCTTTTTATAATACATTGCCAAACTTTTGCCGATTCCCCTGCTCGCACCCGTAATTAAAATATTCAATTTATTCCTTTTTTATTAAAATTTTAACAAAAAGACTTTGCCAAAATATCCGTATAAAAATAATTTACCTGAAAAGAACACCAATTAAAAAAATAACAGAACTCAAAAATACTAAAAATGAAACTTTTTGTGGATAAAGATTAAAAAGGGCCGAAAGATTCACGTTTGTAACTGCCAGAGGAGTTGAAATTTCAAGCAAAATCGGCCAAAGCACACTGTTTTCTATATTTAACAATTTTAATACCACAAATCCGATAAAAGTAACAATAACAAATTTATTAATCATTGTAATAACAATTAAAGGCCTGTCGTCCGTTCTTATTTTGATATCGGCAATATAAACGCCGAAAATTATAAGCTGGGTTACTATTGAAGAAAAAGCGCCCATTTGCAAAATTTTCATTATTTGTGCATCAAATCTTACCCCGCTAAAATTAAGCGCCAAAGCCAAAAGACCAAACCATATTACAGGAATTCTTACAATTTTTTTTAAAGCTTCTTTAAAAGAATACTCACCCTTGGCAAAGAAAAAAATACCAAAAGTATATACAAAAAATATATTTGTAAGATTGACCACAGTGGCAACGCTTGCTCCAAAATTCCCCCAAAAAAAATAGCATATGGGAATTCCCAAATTGCCGGTATTTCCAATAAGCGGAGTAAGCATTGAAATAATTCTGTCTTTTTTATCTTTAAGAAGTAATGAAGAACAATATGTAAAAATCCAAGCTGTAAATACAGCCAGCAAATAATAAACAGGGGCAAAAATAAGATTATGATTTATAGGCGTTAGCATAATGCCCCAAAAGGTAAGAAAAGGCTGTAGATAATAAACTGAAAGAATTACAAGTGTCTTTCCATCTATTTGAAACTGCTTTTTAGCTAAAAACCCCAAAATGATAAAAGCATATATCCCTATAACACCGAACATTTATTAAATCATTTTGAGATAAATTTTATTACTTCACTCATTATCTGCTCTTTTGGAATTATATTTTCATTAACTATATCTTTTTCAAATAAATCCAAAATAGCTTCGGGAGCTTTTACTTCCATTCGTGATTCAATATATGCGATAGCGTCTTTATCACTGACATCTTTTTTTTCTTCTTCCATAGCCGATTCCCTGTTTACATCTTCACGGCTTAGCGCACTATATATACTTGGTGAAAATTTTGTCCATTCCGCAGTTGAATAAACAACCGTCTTTTTATCGCCTATTTTTCCTTTTTCTTTTAATGATTCAAACGCTTTTACCGCTGTTGCGGTATGGGGATCCATTAAATAAAATTCGTCTGTTGCATATTTTTTAATAATTTTTTTGCATTCTCCGTCTGTTGCAAAATCGCTTTCAAAATCTTTTTGGATTTCTTTTGTTTCTTCATGGCTTAGTTCAAAATATCCTTCTTTTTCAAGAGAGTTCATAAGCTCGATTGTTCTTTTTTCGCCGAATTTATCGAATATCATTCTTTCAACATTGCTTGATTTTAAAATATCCATAGCGGGGGAAATTGTTTTAATCAACGTTTTATCCCTTAAATCATATTTTCCATATTTAATAAGTTCGTACAAAACGTTATTTTTATTTGCCGCAATTACGATTTTATCTATTGGAAGACCCATTTTTTTGGCATAATAAGCCCCAAGAGCATTTCCAAAATTCCCGCTTGGAATGATTACATCTATTTTTTCTCCTATTTCTATTTCGTAAGAACTGATAAGTTTTATATAACTCCAAAAATGATAAATAATCTGAAAAATAATCCTCCCGAAATTAACAGAATTTGCGGCAGAAAGTTTAATATTATTTTTTTCTAAAACTTTTTTGAAATCTTTATCTTTTAGCATATTTTTTAAAGCACTCTGGGCATCGTCAAAATCACCTAAAATTCCAAAAACTTTTTCATTCTTCGCATCTGTTGTAATCATTTGAAGTTTTTGAACTTCACTCGTTCCTCCATGGGGATAAACACAAACCACTTTTATATTTTCTTTATTCTCAAATGTTTTAAGGGTGGCAGGCCCGGTATCACCGCTTGTAGCGGCTAAAATCAAATAATTTTCATTTCTTTTTTTTGCCAAATGGGACAATATATATCCAAAAGGCTGAAGAGCCATATCTTTAAACGCACGGGTAGGACCATGCCACAATTCACCTACAAAAAAATTTTTAAGCCTGATTAAAGGCATAACATCCGGATCGTCAAAATTCCTAAGATATATATATAATGCCTTTTCTATTAAATCATCGTCCAGATCAACCTTAAATTTATGCAATATACTTCTGGCTATATGTCTGTATGTTTTTGTACCCCGTTCATCAAAAAATTTCAGTATATATTTTTCATTAATTTTAGGAAATTTTTCAGGCACATAAAGCCCCCCGTTAGGAGCCGCCGGATTCAAAATAACTTCGCTGAACGTTTTTTTATCTTCACTTCCACGCGTTCCTATAAATTTCATTTTAGCCCTTTTTTTATGCAATTATATCAAAGAAATAAATGATATAATTTCACAAAAAGGCTTATTGTGGTTCCTTTTCATATTCATAGCGATCATTCCCTACTCCATTCACCTCTTAAAATAAAAGAATTGATTGCCGAAGCTAAAACAAGAGGCTTTGACACATTGGGAATTGCGGAGCTAAACAATATGTTCAGCACCATAGAATTTTACGAAACCTGCAAAAAAAACGAAATAAAGCCTATTATCGGAAGTGATGTTTTAATAAAAAGAGAAGGCATATATTCAAGAATTGTATTAATAGCTTTAGACAAACACGGATACGATAATCTAATGTATCTAAGTTCCATTTCTTATCTTTATCATTTGGAAGGTTCCAGACCTGTTATTCCTTACGAAGAGCTGATAAAACATCAGGAAGGCGTCGGTGTAATTCTTTCTATGCTTGAAAGCGAAATAGGAAAACAGCTGAATATACTGGACGAAAAAAATGCCCTAAATAAATTAGGAGGAGAAAAAAAAGCAAAAAAAATCATAGCAATATATAAAAAAGACATTAAAAACATATACCTGGAAATAAGAAAAGATTCTTTTGAAGAAAAATTTTTAATAGACGGATTTTATAATTTTGCAATTGAAAACAACATTCCTCCCATCGCATCGGCAAATATATTTTATTTAAACAAAACAGATATTTATTACAAAGACGCCCTTGAATGTATTGAAAGCAATAAACTGTACGACGATATGCACAGAGACATCAAAATAGGAGAATTTTATTTAAAAACAAAAAAAGAGTATGAAAAAGCTTTCGAAAATTACCCCAAAGCCTTGCAAAACAATGTTGATTTATTCAAAAATATTGATTTAACAATTCCTCTTGGCAACCCTACCCCACCGACTTTTAAATTTACAAAAGAATACGCGAAAAAAGAAGGGATTGAAATCAAAAACGATGTGGAATATTTTGAATACAAATGCCACCAGGGACTTGAAAAAAAACTCAAAAAAATACCTCCGGAACTGCATGAAAAATACAAAAAAAGACTCGAATACGAAATAAATATAATAGAACAGATGAAATTCCCAGGATATATGCTGATTGTATGGGATTTTATCAATTACGCAAAAGACCCGAGCAGACATTTAAGACCTACCGGATTTAAAATACCAGTAGGCCCCGGGCGGGGCAGCGCCGCGGGAAGTCTGGTGGCATACTCTCTGGAAATTACAAATCTCGATCCACTGAAATATAATCTTTTGTTTGAAAGATTTTTAAATCCCCAAAGAGTTTCAATGCCGGATATCGATGTTGATATATGCCAGGCAAGAAGAGATGAGGTCATTGAATATGTTCAAAAAAAATATGGATACGAAAATGTAGCCCAGGTGGTTACTTTCGGCTCACTTTTGGCAAAAGGGGTTTTAAGAGACATAGCAAGAATTTTCGGAATAGATTATTCCACCGCCGATAAATTTGTAAAGTTAATCCCTGATCAACTCGGAATAACTTTGGCAAAAGCCAAAGAAATGGAAAGCAAAATAGCTCAAATAACCACGGAAGATAGAACATACGAAAGAATGTATTCTTTTGGAGAAAAGCTTGAAGGGATTAAAAGAAACACCGGAAAACACGCGGCAGGTGTTGTAATAAGCGACGAACCTTTATGGAAAAAATCACCTTTATACAGACCCGATGTTAATGAAAAAATGCACACTACACAATATTCTCTAAATTATCTCGAACCGGTCGATTTGATTAAATTTGACTTTTTGGGACTTAAAACCCTCACAGTTATAGACCAGGCCGTAAAAAACATTAAAATGAATCAAAATAAAGATATAAATATAGACGAATTGAGTTTAGACGATAAAAATGTATTTGAACTTATTCAAAGCGGAAAAACACTGGGTCTGTTTCAAATAGAATCAAACGGAATGCAGGATTTAGCAAAAAGACTCAAACCAAATACTTTTGAGGATATTATTGCAATGCTTGCTTTATACAGACCCGGACCTATGGATTCCGGTATGCTGGACGATTATATCTACAGAAAACACGGTAAAAAAGAAATTAATTATTTTTTTGACGAATTTGAAGAAGCGCTAAAACCTATATTAAAACCGACATACGGAGTTATTGTTTATCAGGAACAGGTTATGCAGATTGTCCAGGCCATAGGCGGATTTTCTCTGGGGAAAGCCGATATTATAAGACGTGCCATGGGTAAAAAGAAAAAAGACGTAATGATTAAATATTCAAAAGAATTTGTTGCCGGAGCAAAAAAACAGGGTTTTTCGCAGACGAATGCAAAAGCTTTATTTGAATTGATTGAAAAATTTGCCGGATACGGATTTAATAAATCTCATTCGGCTGCATATGCCATGATTACATACCAAACGGCATGGCTTAAAAAATATTACCCGGCCGAATTTTTTGCTGCGCTTTTAACATATGAAGCCGATAATATGGAAAAAATAGCAAAATATATAGAAGAGGCAAAAACCCTGGGAATAAACGTTCTCCCTCCAAACGTTCAAAAATCAAATCACGAATTCACGCCTGTTGAAAATAAAATTCTTTTTGGATTAAGCGCTATTAAAGGAATCGGCGCCAAAGCAATAGAATCCATTGTAGCTGACAGACCTTTTAAGAATTTGGAAGATTTTATTTTAAAAATAGATTCTTCCAAAGTCAATAAAAAAGTATTGGAACAACTGATCAAATCCGGGGCTATGGATTCTTTTGGATATACGAGAAAAACTCTTCTGCAAAATTTGGAAGATATACTTGAATTTAAAAAAAGAATTGAAGATAGAAAAAATGCCCTGAATAATCCAAATTCCCTTTTTGCCAATTTGGAACAGGAAGAAGATGAACATTTGAATATTTACAAAAGAGATGAATTTGATATGAAAACACTTCTTAACGGAGAATATGAAACACTTGGCTTTTATGTATCGGCACATCCGCTTGACCCTTATAAAAATAAGATTAAACACTTAAAATACAATCTTTCAAGTGAAATAGATGATATCCTGGGCCAGGAAGCTTTATTTGTAGGCAAAATTGAATCTGTAAAGGTAAGAATATCAAAAAAAGGAAATAAATTTGCTATTGTTTCATTAATGGATTTCCATGGCAAAATTGACTTAATGGTATTTGAAAGAGATTTAAAAAAACTGCAGGAACTAAACACGGAAGAACCTGTTGCATTTAAAGCAAAAGTAGAAAAATTGGGAGAATTTTTAAGAATTACCTCAAGAAAAGTTATGAGTTTGGAAGAAGCAAAAAAAGAAAAAGCCGCCGTTATAGATGAAATTGTTACTGTTGAACAGGAAATAGGCGAAAATTATGAAAAAGATTTACTTGAAATTTACAATCATATAACAAAATGCCCCGGAAATAAAAGAGTAAATTTGGTTTTAAAAACTCCATTCGGATTTTCTTTGGAAATAAAAACAAATTTGAGATGTAATTTATAAATTTTAAATTAATTCTTTTATCTCTTTTTTAAAATTGCATAAAAATTCGGGAAATTCTTCATCAACTTTATTCAAATCCACATATTTATTAATAAATTCCTTAAGATTTATCCCGGCCTGCATCCCAAGGGAATAACCTTTAAACATCTCTTTTAATTTGTTGCTATCGGTCATTTCAAGCAAATTTTCAGCTAAAGCTATGCCTTCATCAACTCTGTTTTCAGCCCAATATCCTATTAAATTATCGGTAAGAACAATCAGGGCATATCTCTCTTCATCATTATTTTCATCAAATTTTTCTTTATTTGTCAATTTTCGCTGGAATATTGTAAATGCTTCATTATATGCCTTTTCAAACTCTTTTTGAGATTTGTCTGTTTCATCCTTATTTAAAGCGTTTCTAAATTCAATATAATGCGTTTTTATACTCATTTTTTTCTTTTTTAAAAAAATTATATCCAAAAAAGTTGCATTTTATTTTTTTTGGGTGTATAATGTCACTGCAAATTTAATTTTTAGGATTACAAAATGAAAACACTTTACGTAGGAAACATTAACTACAACGTTACAGCAGAAGATTTAAAACCATTATTCGCAGAATATGGTGAAGTTATCTCAGTTAAAATTATTAACGACAGAGAAACAGGAAGAAGCAAAGGCTTTGGTTTCGTTGAAATGGAAAGCGGTGCTGATGCAGCAATAGAAGAACTTGATGGAAAAGACTTCGAAGGAAGAAAACTTAGAGTAAACGAAGCTAGACCAAGAGCTCCAAGAACAGAAGTTTAATCTTCCGTTCTTATAAAATATCAATAAACTAATCATTTAGAATATTCATTAACTCCTTTTAACAGCATTTTAATAAATATATTTAAATTAAAACAAAAAAAACAGCACATCTTTTCTTAAAAAGAACTTAATTTAAGATAACATTAAGTTTAAGCAAGTAAAATTTCAAACTTAAAAATAAAGCCTAAAAGGATTATAAATGAAAAAAGGTATTCATCCTGAATATGTAGAATGTAATGTAACATGCACTTGCGGCCATACATTCAAAATTCTTTCCACACAACATGAGCTTAGAATTGAAGTATGCGATAAATGTCATCCTTTCTATACAGGAAAAGAAAGAAATTTAGACAGAGGCGGAAAAGTAGACAAATTCAACAAAAAATACGGTCTTGCATAATTGATTACATTTGTTCCAACACCGATTGGAAATTTAAAAGACATATCTTTAAGGGCTGTAAACGCCCTTGAAACTGCTGAAATAATCTTTTGTGAAGACACAAGGGTTACAAAAAAACTTCTCACTCTTTTGGAAATTCCACATAATAAACAATTCATTTCCATGCATTCCCATAATGAAGAAAAAGTCATCAAAACATTAGATATTAATATATTAAAAAACAAAAATTGTATTTACGCAAGCGATGCCGGAATGCCCGGAATCAGCGATCCGGGAAGCAAATTAATAAAATTATGTCAAAAACAAGAAATTCCTTATTCTGTAATTCCGGGAGCCAATGCCGCATTAACCGCTTTTGTAGCAAGCGGTTTTGAGGGTGAATTTACATTTTTTGGATTTTTACCCCACAAAGGGAAAGAAAGAGAAAACAAATTAAAAGAAATTTTGAATCATGATAAAATTTCGATTCTTTATGAATCCCCGCACAGAATTGAAAAATTAATAACCGAACTTAAAACCTATATACCGCAAAGAAATATATTTATTGCAAAAGAACTTACAAAAATACACGAAACTTACATTAAAGCAAAAGCCAAAGAAATAAATTTATCAAATTTAAAAGGCGAATGGGTAATTATAATAGATAAAGCAACAAAATCAAAAAAACTTGAGCTGAGTTATGAAGAAATATTAACTCTTCCGATTCCAAAAAAAGAAAAAGCTAAATTATTATCAAAAATAAGCGGCAAATCTCCAAAAGAACTCTATAAAGAATTACTAAATCAGCAAACTTTTGATAAAATATCATTATGACAGTATACGGAAAAAGAGTAGTGGAATATATAATCCAAAAACACAGCGACATTGTTAAAGAAATTTTAATTGCAAAAAAATTAAAAAAAAGCGAGCTTAAAAAATTTCAGAATTTTAAAATTAATTTTATTGACAATAAACTGGCTCAAAAAATCAGCCATAACGGAAACCATCAGGGTTTTTTTGCAAAAATAGAATTTACCCCCAATAATTGGGATATCACCGGAAATAAAATATTAATCCTGGAAAATATTACAGATATGGGAAATTTGGGGGCAATAACAAGAAGTGCATATTCTCTTGGAATTGATTTACTAATCATAACAGGAATAAAAGATCTCAAATGGGACAGGCTCATAAGAACAAGCGCCGGTGCGGCAATTGATATGAAAACAGTTGTTTATCAGAATATACTTGAACTTATTAATATACTTAAAACAAAAAAATATCTAATTGCAGGCGCTGATTTCGGCGGCAGATATAAACCCAGCAAAACGGATAAAATTGCTTTAATTATGGGAAACGAAGAGATAGGAATTTCAAAAAAAGTAAAAGAAAAAATAGATGAGACAGTTACTATCGAAATGAAAAACGATTTTGATTCCCTCAATGTATCAGCCGCAGCGGCAATATTAATGGATAGGATAACAAATGAATGCTGAAAAATTTTTCGAAACACATTCACTAGAAGAAATATCAAAAAAAACAAAAATATCCCCTATTTCGCTAAGATTTATTAAAAACAGGGAATTTGACAAAATACAAAGAGTTAAATTTATAGGATTTGTAAAAATAATCCAAAAAACATACAAAATAGATTTAAGTGAACTTATTAACGAATACAATCAGACACTTGGAGATCAACCAAACGATAAAGAATTACAAAAACCTAAGAATTCAAATAATTCTACCTTTTTTTTAAGTATCGCGGCTTTTATTATGCTAATTCTCGGAAGTTATTTATTCTATGAATATCTAAAACAAAATAAAAGTCAAACAAACCCGGAAAATAATTATCCTATAAAAACTGAAATAAACAGTTCAAACTTCAAAGAAAATTTTAAGCAAAACGAGCAGAATCTTTCCAAAAACAATGCTGAATCAAAGAAAATTAATTCTATCTCAAAAATACAAATCAAAGAAAATAATTCAACAAATACAACTATTAAAACAAAATCAAAAAAAACTGTTTTTTCAACAATCGAGATAATTCCAAGAGAAAAAGTGTGGTTCAGAGCCATAAACCTAGATACCAACAAAACATTTGAATATTTAACGAGTAATCCAAAGACAATTCCAAAAGGCAATTATTATATAAAATTCGGCCACGGAAACGAAACGATTGTATATAACAATCAAACAATATTTCCAGATACAAAAAAAATAGTCAGAATTTTACTTCAAAACGGTAATTACAAATTCATAAAATCAAGACCGAAAAAATGAAAAAACTCCTTATTCTCATCTTTTTTTGTATTAATATTTTCGCGTCATCATACGACACCGCAAAAAATATTATAGGACAAGAAAATTTCGCCTCGTTTAAAAATCTTTTTATTTCATCTCTTGATAAAAACGCTTCGGTTGGAGACACGATTACTTTTTTGGAAAACAACGGTTTATTAAATTTATATTTTAAAACGCCAAAAACAATAAGGCCGACATTTATCTTCATAAATAATAATCCTTTATTCAATACCAAAACACTGTATGATTCGCTTTATTCTCTTGGCATATTAAACTTTTATCCGGTTTTTATTCAAAAAAAAGACAATGTTTACAAAATTACTCTTGAAATGACTTCAAAAAATTATATAAATCCTATTGATATAATAAACACCATGAAACAAAAAGGGTGTAAAATAATCAATATCAAAAAAAATCAGAATTTTACATACTATATTTCCTGCGCAAATGAAAAAATAGATAACGCATATCCTTTGCAAAGTAAACTAACATTTTTACACAAAATTAAAGGAATTTACTGGATAAATGCTGAAAAGTTTTCAAAAATATACATTAAAACATCAAAATATGATTTTTTTTACCCGTATATTGTTTTTTATAACAAAAATTTAAATATTCTTAATATAATTACATTAGAAAATTTGCAAAAAACTTTAATTTTAGATATACCTCAAAATACAAAATATATTAAAATTAAAGATTCTTTTAGCAAAGAAAATATTAAAAGAGGAATCTTTATAAAAGGAATAAAATGAACCATTTCGAAAAAATAGAACGACTGCCAAACTATATTTTCGCAGTTGTAAACGACCTTAAACTCCAGGCAAGAAGAGCCGGTGAAGATATAATAGATTTTTCAATGGGAAATCCCGACGGACCTACCCCAAAACCTATAGTGGATAAATTGATAGAAGCTGCAAGAAAGCCTAAAAACCACAGATATTCCGTAAGCAAAGGCATATATAAACTTCGGGAGGCAATATGCAACTGGTACGCCAGAAGATACAATGTAACACTGAATCCGGAAAGCGAAGCGGTAATAACAATGGGCAGCAAAGAAGGATATGTACATTTGGCACAGGCTATCACAAATGTGGGAGATGTAGCAATTGTTCCGGACCCCACATATCCGATACATTCATACGCTTTTATGCTAGCGGGTGCAAGTGTCAGAAAAATAAGTCTGGTATATAGTGAAGAATATGAGCTTGATGAAGATAATTTTTTTGCCCAGCTTAAAAGAGCTATGATAGAATCTGTTCCGAAACCAAAATTTGTAGTGCTTAATTTTCCGCATAATCCCACAACTGTAACAGTAGATAAAAAATTCTGGCAAAAAGCTGTTGATTTTGCAAAACGTGAAGGCGTTTATATTATAAGCGATATTGCATATGCGGATATTACATTTGACGGGTATAAAACACCTTCGATTTTTGAGGCTAAAGGCGCAAAAGATGTTGCAGTTGAAAGTTTTACTCTTTCAAAAAGTTACAATATGGCAGGATGGAGAGTGGGATTTATGGTAGGAAATCCAGAACTTATAGGGGCTTTGCAAAAATATAAATCATGGATTGACTATGGTATGTTTACCCCTATTCAAGTAGCTGCAACAGTAGCCCTTAGAGACTATCAGCATTTGGTAAAAGACATTGTAGATAATTATGCCTACAGAAGAGATGTATTGATTGAAAGTTTCGCCAATGCAGGATGGGAAATCAAAAAACCAAAAGCCACTATGTTTGTATGGGCAAAAATACCTAAAGTTGCAAGACATTTAGGAAGTCTGGAATTTTCAAAAAGATTATTGACTGAAGCACATATTGCGGTAAGTCCCGGAATCGGTTTTGGGGCATACGGAGACGAATATGTAAGAATCGCTTTGATAGAAAATGAAAAAAGAATTAGACAGGCCGCTAAAAACATTAAAATGTTTCTAAAATCTTTAAAGGAAACTAATGCTTAAAATCGGCATAGTCGGGGTAGGAACAGTTGGAAGCGCAGTAATTAAAAATATTGAAAAAAACAAAGATTTAATAAAAGCAAGAGCAGGGAAAGAGATAAAAATAGTCAAAGGCGCTGTAAATTCTCTTACAAAAAAAAGAGATATAAATATACCTCTTACAACAAATTATAAAGAAATTACCGAAGACCCTGAAATAGACATTGTTATTGAGCTTATGGGAGGGGTAAACAAAGCGTATGAAATTGTAAAAGACGCGCTTGTTCATAAAAAAGCCGTTATTACCGCCAATAAAGCGCTGCTTGCATATCACAGGTTTGAGCTGGAAAAATTAGCTACCACACCTTTTGAATATGAAGCAAGCGTTGCAGGAGGAATTCCTATTATCAAAGCGCTAAGAGACGGATTAAATGCCAATCATATACTCGAAATAAAAGGCATAATCAACGGAACATGCAATTATATTCTAAGCGAAATGAAGAAAAAAAGAAATTATGCCGAAGTATTAAAAGAAGCACAAAAAAAAGGATATGCCGAGGCTGACCCTACTTTTGACGTAGGCGGATACGACACCGCCCATAAACTGCTTATTTTGGCAAGTATCGCATATAATATAGATACAAAACCTGAAGAGATATTAATCGAAGGAATAGAAAATATTAATCAGACAGACATTGAATTCGCAAATGAATTTGGTTATGAAATTAAACTTCTTGGAATAGCAAAGAAAAAAGGAAATAAAGTAGAGCTTAGAGTTCATCCGACTTTAATTAAAAAATCTCAAATGATTGCAAAAGTCGAAGGCGTTATGAATGCTATAAGCATTATCGGAGATATCGTAGGCGAAACTGTATATTACGGAGCCGGCGCCGGGGGAAACGCCACCGCAAGTTCTGTAATAAGCGATATAATTGAAATTGCAAGAGGAAATAACAATCCGATGCTTGGATACAAAAATCCGCTCGAAAGTGAAAAGTTATCACTTATATCACCTGATAATATTGAAAGTAAATATTATTTAAGAATTGCCGTAAAAGATAAACTCGGCGTTCTTGAACAAATAGCCCATTTACTGGCAAAAAACAGTATTTCCATTGAAAGTTTTTTGCAAAAACCTAAAAAAAATTATGTAAAACTGCTTTTTTCAACGCACATAGCAATAGAAAAAAATATAAAAAGCGCAATAACAGAAATTGAAAATTTACCGTTTGTTATAAAAAAGATTAATTACATAAGAATAGAAGATTGATAAACACTCTTAAAAGAATTTCTCTTTTTTTTAATGTTGACGAAACAAAATTAAAAGAAATTGCCTCTTTTTCCAAAATAAAAAAATATCAAAAAAACGAAATTATCTTCTATGAAGGCGAAAAAGAAAATTATTTTTATGGAATAATAAAGGGAAGAATATTAATGTTTGACGTAGATTTAAAAGCCAATATTATTCCCAAAAATCAACTTAGCTGCGGGGATATTTTCGGACTTATTGCAAAAATCCAAAACAGAAATTACTGCCTAAGCGCAAAATGCGAAACAGACAGCGAAATAATACAGGTGGATTTTAACAAATTTAACAAATTCACATCTTCCTCTCCGTTTAGCGACAGAATAATAAAAATGTTAAGTCATCAGATTTTACAGGAAATAGAATTTAACAAACTTCAAAAATTTGACTCGGAAAAAAGAGTGATATATACGCTTCTTAATTTTCCGCATAAATTTGTTAAAAAGAAAAAATATATGCTCGCCAAGGAACTCGGCATGGCGCCTGAAACACTCAGCAGAATACTAAGCAGACTTAAAAATCAGGGAATTATATGCTACTGTGAAAAATCAATAAAAATTTTAGATAATAAAAAATTAGAAAAACAAATAGAAAATTAACAAGTACCAAATATTTCATATTAAATTAAAATGTCTGACACTTTTTATATTAAACAAAAAGCCCAAAAGGGCAAAAAGAATTAGAAGTTATATCTAAATTCTGCTCTTACTTCTTGTTTATCAGTTGAAGAAGCTTTATCCATATCTAAGTTTGCATAATAAACATTTGCACCGAATTTTTTATTAAATTTATATCCAGCACCAACATCAAATTCATTAGAATCATCATTTCCTGCTTTTTTAGATTGATCAATGCTTGCATAAGTAGCCCAAATATTTGTTTTTTCGTCAACGTTATATCCAAGTTTTGCATACCATACATCAACGTCATTCATATTTGCAACATTATCTCTTAATTCAGTTGGAATAGCACCGATTTTAGCATCAGTACTTGTAGCAATTACACCGTCTTTATCATTTGTTCCGGCATATCCAATTTCACCGTCAACTCCTGAAACATTTCCGTTTAATGCAATTTTGTAATAGTTATGATTGCTTGAACCTGTTGCATCAAGTTTTGAAGTGGCATAATCCGCTTTAATTCCAACTCCGTAATCTTTTAAGAAATTAAGATTTGTCATAATCATAAATGCGTTTTTAACGAAATCTGTTACATGATAATCCCAAACCTGAGCATTTCCAAATGCATCATTAGCATAATTTACACCCGCTGTATAAACATCATTAGGTATATTTGGATTAAATAAATGATCAACCCATCCAGCGGCTACAGTCAATCCATTTCCTGCATTGTACATTGCATCAACACCAGCACCGTGAGCTGTTGTATACGGATCACTTGAAGCATATGGTAATGCACCCAAAGGAATAACACCTGCGTTAGCAACAAATCCGTTATTTGCATAATTTAAGAAAAATAAACTGTTAGCTAAATTTCTATCTGATGCACTTACATTACTTGAAGCTTTATCTTCGAAATTTTGTTCGGCATGAACTCTCCAAACAACTTTCATATTTTCTGCAACAGGAATACCAAATACCA
>CAYPHV010000017.1:5520-29994 GCA_964410645.1 uncultured Nautiliales bacterium | reverse complement strand
ACCAACGGCCCTCTGCTTAAAAGGCAGATGCTCTACCTGCTGAGCTAACGGGTCAGCCAATTGCACAATAAAAAATTGTGTGAATGAAATTATAGGCAAATTTCTTTTTTCTGTCAAGAAACTTTTAAAAAAAGTATATTAATTTTAAGTTAAACAGGCTTTCACGCTTTTTTAATAAAAAAATTTTACAATTAGCAATCTTAAAAAAAGGTAGCAAATGAACGTTTTGCAAAATATAAAAAAAGAGATAGGCAAGGTAATCATCGGCCATAACACATTAATAGACACTATGCTTATAGGTCTTATATCAAACGGTCATATTTTGATAGAAGGGGTTCCGGGCATTGCAAAAACCACCGCTGTGAAAGCGCTTGCTGAGAGTATCGATTTAAGTTTTAAAAGGGTACAGTTTACACCCGACCTGCTTCCTAGCGATATAACAGGTATTGAAATTTTTAATCCCAAAACAAACGAATTTCAAATAAAAAAGGGGCCTGCATTTACCAATTTCTTACTTGCAGACGAAATTAACAGGGCTCCCGCCAAGGTTCAAAGCGCTCTTTTGGAAGCTATGCAGGAAAAGCAGATAAGTATAGGAAAAGAAAATTTTATTTTGCCTAAGCCTTTTATGGTATTGGCAACACAAAATCCCATAGAACAGGAAGGCACCTACCCTCTTCCGGAAGCACAGCTTGACAGATTTATGCTAAAAGTCAATGTAGGGTACAATTCATTGGATGATGAAGTAAATATTGTCAAAAGGGTTGATCAACATACTAAAATTAACCCTGTAGCGACAAAATCCGATATTGAAAATTTACAAAACGAAGTTAAAAAAGTACATATAGACGAAGAACTTATCAAATATATTGCAACAATTGTAGATGCCACAAGATATCCGCATAAATATATTAAATCATATGAATATATCGAACTCGGAGCCAGTCCCAGAGCCACAATTTCACTATATAATGCAAGCAAAGCAAATGCACTGCTTAAAAATAAGGATTATGTGGCACCAAGCGATATAATAGAATTAGTACCATTTGTTTTAAACCACAGAATAAAATTAAATTATAAAGCAGAGGCGGATGAGGTTAAACCCGAAAAAATAATCAAAGAAATAATAGAAGCCATAGATATACCATGAAAACACTGATAATAAATACAAAAAAAAGAATTTTCGGATCACAACTTGGCAGACATTTTTCCAAATTCAAAGGCGAAGGGCTGGATTTTAGAGAGATAAGAGAATATTCGCTGGAAGATGATGCGAATAAAATAGACTGGAAAATTACAGCCAAACTTCAAAAGCCATATATTAAGGAATTTGACGAAGACAGAGAATTAAATATTACCATATTATATTTGTTAAGCGGTTCAATGCATTTTGGTTCAATCAGATTAAAAAGCGAATTAGCCGTTGAGATTTTGGGACTTTTGGGATTTAGCGCAGTAAAAATGGACGATAAGGTAAATACTGTTTTTTACGATAAAAAACCAAAAAGATTTAAACCTACAAAATCTGTAAACGGTGTAGCCGCGGCTATGGACAAAGCGTCAAAAATAAATTTACCCGGAAAAGATTATGATTTTTATTTCATAGATTATTTAAACAAACTTAAAAAATCCATTCTTTTTATTATAGGAGATTTTTATAAAATACCCCCTCTTCACAGATTAAAGCATGAAACATACGTTATTATTGTAAGAGACAGATTTGAGGAAAATCCTGCTTTTGACGGATATATCGGATTAATTGACCCAATTACTTTAAAAGAAACAAATGTCGGTTTTTCAAAGCACACCATTAAAAATTACAAAAAATTTATAAAAGAAAACGACAGTAAATTAACAGAATATTTAAATGCCAAAAAAATAAAACATACAAAAATATATACAGATGAAGATGCATTTTCTAAACTGGGAGAAATGCTGAAATGAACGAATTGTCAAAATTAAAAGATATAAAACCGAATATCCCGATTAATGAACATATGGTATTTCATCTAAGCTGGATATGGGCAATTGTTCTTTTTATCGCCATTGTTTTAACAGCGCTTTTTTTTATAAAAAAATATTTTTATATCAAAAAAGAGAAAAAAGAACTTTTAAAAATGATAAATAGCCCTAAACAATTTGCATATATTTTTACAAAAAAAGCAAAAAAATTTAAAAATAAAAAAAACGAAGAACTTTTAAAAATTATTTTAACAAATCTGGAAAAATATAAATATAAACCGACCGTCAGAGATATTGACGAAGAAACAAAAAAAATGATAAAACAATACCTTAAAATATAATGGAGTATATATGACAATAGAATATAAAATAGCACTGATAATACCTGTTGTTTTTTTGATATGTCAATTTGTATGTCCTGCAAAACTCGAAGCTCTGTTTTTTCCAAATACATCTTATTTTTCCAATAAAAAATATAATTTCCCATGGTCTTTGTTTTTAGCGGTATTTTTCATAAGTATTGCCCTAAGCTCCCCTGTAACCACAAAAATTTATAACAACAAAACACAAAAAGGATACGATATTATAATGGACCTTGACACCAGCGGCTCCATGGCTTTGCAAAACAAACTGGTAAATGCAAAGTCACTTATCGTAAAATTTATAAACAAAAGAAAAAATGACCGTATAGGATTGGTTGTTTTCGGAAACATAGCCTATATCGCCTCTCCCCTTACTTACGATAAGAAAAATTTTACCGAAATTTTAAAAAGGATTTATCCAAATATTGCGGGAGGAAGAACCGCTATTTATGACGCTTTGTTTCTAAGTACCACCCTGTTCAAAAAATCCCATGCAAAAAACAAAATTTTGATATTGATAACAGACGGTATGGATAATGAATCAAAAACCCCAAGAGATGTTGTAATAAACACTCTTAAAAAACAGCATATAAAAGTATATGCCATAGGACTTGGAGAATTTGTGAATATTCAGGATTTAAAAGATATCGCCCAAAAAACAGACGGACAATTTTTTTGGATTAGAAATCCCGATCAGCTGCAAAATGTTTATCAGGCAATAGAAAAAAATGAAAAATCAAACATACATACAAAAACGACTATTCAAAAACATTATTATTTTCAATATCCTTTGTTTTTGGGAATTATTTTCTTTTTATTCTTTTTGTATAAATACAGGAGAAGCATATGGAATTTTTAAATACACCGGCTTTTTTATTATTATTGGGATTATTTATTGTTTTTTTAAAAAATAAAAATTTACCTTTTAAAGAAGAAATTATTCAAAAAATAGTAAAAAAAGTAAAATTTACCAAAAAGAAACGATTTTTTATCTATTTGGCAGCATATATTCTTTTGGTTTTTGGATTGGCACGGCCTGTAATAGATAACGGATATACAACCGTAAAACTGCCAAAAAGCACTGTTGTTATTATTCTTGACGCAAGCAAAGCTATGAAATGCAAAGATATATATCCCAATAGATTCGAAGCGGCAAAAGAAAAACTGTCAAAACTTTTCACACATCTTAAACTTCAAAATGTAAGCGTCATTATAAGCGACAATATTTCTTATTTATTAAATCCCCCGAGTAACGATTATAATTCAATCATTTATTTATTAGACCATGTAGATTCGTCAATGCTTTTTAAATCAGACAGTTCCAATATCAACAAAGCGATAAAAACAGCTGAAAAAACTATTAAAAAGCCTTTAATAATACTTACTGTCTCTTATAAAGCACCTGAAAAAGGCATTTTTTACAACTTAGGCATTAAACCGTGCGTTATTTTGGGAAATTATTATAATATTAACAATAAAGGGATAAAATTCAGTTATTCAAATGAAGATATTACAAAAATAGCAAATTTAATAAATGAAAAAAACAAATCCAAAACAATAAAAATAAAAAACTATAAAGAACTTTTTTATTATTTTTTAATTGCGGCTATTATTTTAATATTTATAGCCTCATTTGTTAGGAGCAAAAATGAATAAATGGAAAATTATATACTTAATGCTTGTTATAAGCGTTTCTTTTGCATATACAAATTCAACTAATTATATTCAATCGGCAAACAAATATCTTAAAATAGGCACTCAAGAAGCTATATATGATGCGGCAAATTCTTATTACAGAGCAAAAAAATACAAAAAAGCTATAAACCTTTATAAAAAAATAGAAAAACCTTCCTTAAAATTCAAAACACTTTATAATCTGGGAAACGCTTATGCATTAAATGGCAATTTACAAAAAGCAAAAGAATCTTATAAAAAAGCGCTTAAACTAAAAAAGGATAAAGATGCAAAGTATAATTTAAAACTTATAGAAAAATTATTAAAAAAACATAAAAAACAGAATAAAAGCAACAAAAAGAAAAAGCAACAAAAAAATCATAAAATACAAAAAAATAAAAACAATAAACAAAATAAAGTTAAAGACAATAAACAGAATAAACAAAATAAAACAAAAAACTCTCCTCAAAAAGTAAAAAAACAAAAGCAGCAAAAAGAAAATAACCATATTAAAAAAGAAAAGCAGCCTTCCGCATATCCACAGAAGAAAAAAATAAAAAAATTTAAAAAAACGAAAGAAACAAACACCACAGACATTAGAAACAGATATTATGAATTACGGCTAAAGCAGCTTAAATTTAATACTTTACTTTTACCTTTAAGGAGTAACCCATGAAAAAAATTTTATTAATATTTTTACCTTTTATTTTATTTGCCGCAAGTGTAAATGTTAAAGTAAATAAAAAAATCATTAACGAAGGAGAAGAATTAATTATTACTATCAGCGCTCAGGGAAAAAATATAAAATTCCCTCAAATCTCTAAAATAGACGGGCAAAACATAATAGGCACTTCCACTTCGGACAATATCAGTGTTATAAACGGAAGTATGACAGAAATTACTGCCCATTCGTATGCTATTTATCCGCAAAAAAGTATTAACATTCCTTCTTTTACTGTTTATATAAACAATAAACCGTTCAAAACAAAACCTGTTTTCATACAGGTAACAAAACCCAAACAGACAAAAGGAGATTTTGAGCTTGATATAAATATTTCAAAAAATAATTTATATTTAGGAGAAAATGCTGTTTTAAATATAAAATTTATTCAAAAAGAAAATGCATCTTCCATACAGATTCAAAAACCCAACTTTAAAAATTTTATTTTTAAAAAAATATCATCCAATCAAAAAATAAAAAAAGGTAAACAAATCTTAACATATAAATTTCTGATTATTCCTCAAAAAACCGGAACATATGAAATAGGCCCTTTAATTGCCAGAATAGGCAAAATTGTAAATTCCCCCCAAAGCAACAATTTTTTCGGATTATCAATGGCTTCAATGAAATATACCGATATATATTCAAATACATTAAAATTAAAAATAAGCCCCATTCCTACAAATTCCATATACGGTGATTTCAATATTTCTTTAAATGCGAAGAATAGAATAAAAGCAGACAAACCAAACAAAATAACATTACAAATCAAAGGATGCGGAGATTTTTATTCTATGGGTAATTTTAGTTTGAATATTCCCAATGTTACCATATACCCGTCTAATTCAAAAAAAGATTTAAAAATCATAAACAATAAATTATGCGGAACATTTACAAAAAATTTTACAATTATTGCAGAGCATAATTATACGATTCCTTCTATTTACATAAAAGAGTTTAACGGCAAAATACATACAATAAAAACAATACCGGTAGATGTAAATGTAACCAATTTCGGCAATACTTATATAAAACCTGTTAATCAGATTCAACCTAAAATAATTAAAAAAACAATTGTTAAAAACAATTATAAAATAATTGCGTTAACCGCTCTGATATTTTTAACTGCAGGGATTATTTTGGGAGTTTTATTATATTTTCTTTACAATAGATTTAATGATTTTGAAATAAAATCAATAAAAAAAGCAGATAAAAAAGGATTGCTGAATATATTAAAAAAATACGAAGATAATCCAAAAATCAAAGAAATAATCCAACAAATAGAAGAAAATATATACAACAATACAAACAATAAAATAGACAAAAAAGAAATCATAAAGATAATAAAGAAATTAAAGAAAAAATAATCCTATTTAATAGCCTTTAAATCTTTATAAGCTTTAATTACCCTTTTTTTCATTGATATTTCACCTTCTCTTAGCCATTTTCTTGGGTCATAATATTTTTTGTTTGGCTTGTCTTCACCTTCGGGATTACCAATTTGAGACTGTAAATAATCATTATATTTTTTAATATATCCTTTTACACCATTCCAAAATGCCCATTGGGCATCTGTATCCACATTCATTTTCACAACACCATAATCAACAGCCGCGTGAATTTTTTCTACTTCACTGCCACTTCCGCCATGGAATACAAAATCAACTGGTTTATCTGTATTTAAATTAAATTCTTTTTTAATATATTCTTGAGAATTTTTAAGAATTTCAGGAGAAAGCTTAACATGCCCTGGTTTATAAACACCATGAACATTTCCAAAACTTGCTGCAATCGTAAATAAATCACTAACTGTGCTTAATTCTTTATATGCATAAGCTACATCTTCTGGTTGAGTATAAAGTTTTGAATTATCAATCCCTGTATTATTAACACCATCTTCTTCTCCGCCAGTTACACCAAGTTCAATCTCAATTAACATATCAATGTTTGACATTCTTTTAAGATATTCTTTTGAAATAGATACATTATCTTTTAAACTTTCTTCACTTAAATCAAGCATATGAGAAGTAAAAAGTGGTCTTTTTGTCTGTTTATAAAACTCCTCTCCTGCATCTAAAAGTCCATCAATCCAAGGAAGAAGTTTTTTTGCTGCATGGTCAGTGTGTAAAATCACACTAACTCCATAAGCTTCAGCCACTGTATGAATATGTTTAGCACCACTCACAGCACCTAATATTGAAGCTTTGTAATTTTCATTACCCATACCTTTTCCAGCAAAAAATTCAGCTCCACCATTACTAAACTGAACAATTACAGGTAAATTTACTTCTTTTGCAGCTTCAAGTACTGCATTGACTGAATCTGTTCCTACTACATTTACAGCAGGAATAGCAAAACCTTTTTCTTTACAATAAGCATAAACCTCTTTGGCTTCACTTCCTGTTAAAACGCCTTTTCTAAATTGCATATCCACCCCTTAGTTATAATATTTGATATTTGCTTTTGCTTTTATACTATCAACATATTTTTTTAATTTTTTAATTTTTAATTGTTGAATAATAACTGCTTTTACTTTTTCAAAAGGAACATAACCTTCAGATTTTTTATCTTGTACATATATTACATGCCAACCAAATCTTGTATGAACTGGAGCTAATGTAATATCACCAATATTTAGTTTAAATGCAGCTTCGCTAAATGATGGTATCATTTTAGCTTTACTAAACCATCCAAGTTCTCCACCCATTTTACCACTTGGTCCAACTGATTTTGTTTTTGCCAATTCTATAAATTTTGCTTCTAATTTATTTTTTGGAGTTTTTTTAAGAACAGCAATAATATTCTCTGCTTCTGCTTTTGTTTTTACTAAAATATGTCTTGCTTTAACCTCGGCTGGTTGTTTAAACATTAAATCTTTATTTTTGTCATAAAAAGCTTTTGCTTCTTTTTCACTTACAGCAATAGAAGCAAGTTTTTGTTGTAAAAATACCCTTAAAGCTAATTGTTTTCTTACTTTTGCAAGTTCTTTTTTAAATTCTTTTGTATTTTCAACTCCACTTTTTTCAGCTTTTTGAATCAAAAGTACTTGAGAAATAATATCATCTAATATTTTTTGTCTATATTGGACTGGTAATTTATCGTAAGTTACTCTCCTAGATTTTAATAATTGATTTATCTGGGCTTTTGTAACTTTTTCTCCATTAACACTAGCTAAAACATCGCTACTTGCAAAAACACTACTGGCTAAAACTAAACTTCCCAAAACTAATCTTTTCATTGTTATCCTTTATTTTTTATGCCATATTATGAATTACATCCTGTACATCATCCATATCTTCCAAGGCATCAATAAATCTTTCAACTTTTTCAGCCGTTTCATCATCCACATCACTTTCATTTGTTGCAACCAGCTGAATATTACTTTCAAGTATTTCAATTCCTTTAATCTGGCTCAAAGCTTCCAACACATTATTAAAATCTTCCGGAATTGTTTCAATAACCAATATGTCTTCCATATCTTTTATATCTTCCGCACCGTTTTCTATTGCTGTTTCTTCAACTTTTTCATTATTGTCTGATTTATTCACTACTATGACGCCTTTTTGTTCAAACATCCAAGAGACACTTCCGCTCGTGCCAAGACTTCCGCCTGCTTTTTTAAAAACATGTCTAATCGCAGCTACAGTCCTGTTTTTATTATCAGTCAGACATTCAACCATAACTGCAACGCCTCCCGGCCCGTATCCTTCATACATAACTTCGCTTAAGATTATTCCGTCAAGATTTCCGGTGGCTTTGTCGACAGCCCTTTGAATATTTTGCAAAGGCATTGCATCAGCTTTTGCCCTGTCAACAGCCAAACGGAGTGCCGCATTTGCATCAGGATTTCCGCCGCCGGCTCTTGCAGCAGTTGTAATAGCCCTTACATGCTTCGTAAATATCTTAGATTTTTTTGCATCTTCTTTGGCTTTTATGTTTTTAACCTTAGACCATTTATTGTGCCCAGACATGTCTCTCCTTTACGAAAATATTTGTTATTATACTATAAAAACCATTTTTAAAGGAAACCGATGATACTAAAGAATCATAAAGAAATTGAAGAAATAAAAAAAAGATTTCTAGAGCATTACAAAGGAAGCAAAACAGAACTTAAATACAGTAACGATTATGAACTTTTGGTTGATATTATTCTTTCCGCCCAATGCACAGATAAAAGAGTAAACATAATAACACCGGCTCTGTTTAAAAAATATCCGGATACTAAAAGCCTTTCAAATGCAGACATTGAAAATGTAAAAAAAATAATACACTCATGCTCGTTTTTTAACAATAAAGCAAAAAACATCATTGAAATGGCAAAAAAAGTGGAAAATGACTATAAAGGCACAATCCCGCACGAATATGACAAACTCATAAAATTACCGGGAGTGGGAAACAAAACCGCAAACGTATTTTTAATCGAACTTGACGGAGAAAACAGGATGGCGGTAGACACACATGTATTCAGAATTGTCCACAGACTCGGAATTACAAACGCCAAAACAGTAAAAGAAACTGAAAAAGATTTAGTTGACGCTTTCAAAACAGATTTAAACGAACTCCATCAGGCGTTTGTACTCTTTGGAAGATATATATGCACCGCCAGAAATCCAAAATGTGATAAATGCTTTGTTAATGAGTTTTGTATAAGCAAAAAAGTTTTTAAAGCAAAATAATCATTTTTCAAAAACCAAAATCAGTTTTTCAGCTTCCCTGCTCCCGTAAAGAGAAACAGGAATCATTTTTTTTAATGTCATTTTTGTAAGTTTTTCAATATTTTCAAGAGAATGGTAATATTGTGTTATTGTTTTTTGTTCTTTTTTATAGCAATAATCTTTTTTTTCAAAAAGAGTAATTTCCGTAATTAATTTATTGTCTTTAAATTCGCTGTAAAGTGTTGAAAATTGATTTTCATTTTCATTTTTCAATGTCCCGACTGCCAAATCTTCCATTGCATATAACGTATTAACATCAAATATAAAATATTTTTTTATTTTTTCCTCAACGCATTCGAAAAATTTTTTTAATTCTTTTTCATTCATATAATTTATAACGTCAAAAATAGCCACCGCACTTTCATATTTTTTATTCAAATCGCAAACATCTATATTTTTACAGTCACATTTTTTTTGAATTGCTTTTTTAATTTGACAAATACTTAAATCTATACCTGTGATTTTAAAACCCTCTTTTTGGGCTAAAACACAAAAATCTCCACCGCCACAGCCTATATCCAATACATTTTTGATATGATATTCTTTTAAAATCTTAATAAATTCACCCCATAAAATATCAGCCGCTTCCCTGTCCAAAAACATATCTTCAATTTTAGAATAAAGCTCAAGCCCCATTTATCGCTTCTTTTATTCTATCTGCTATTTCTAAAATTTTATCTCTTTTTGTAAGAAAAGAATTTTTATTCGCAATAAGCCTTGCAGTCGATGTCATAACAACTTCTTTTTCTTCGAGTCCGTTTTCCTTTAAGGTGCCGCCCGTTTGCACAACATCCACTATTACATCGCTTAAATTTACAAGAGGGGCAAGTTCCACAGAGCCGTTTAATTTAATAATTTCACTGGGAATTCCCTTTTTTGAAAAATAGTTTTTTGCTATATTCACCAATTTGCTTGCAATTTTTATTTGAGTCTTATTTTTATAGCTGTTGTCTCCTCTCAAACCGGCAACGCTTACTCTGCATTTTCCAAGTCCCAAATCCATAAGTTCAAAAACATCCGAATTAAGTTCGGTAATAACATCTTTTCCCACAACGCCTATATCAGCCGCCTGTTTTTCAACATAAGTGGCAACATCCCAGTTTCTTACATTCAAAAAAGTAAATCCTGTTTTTTTGAGTATAAGTTTTCTATTTTCAAATTCAAAATCTTCATTAAATATTTTTTTAAAAATCGTCAAAACATCTTCAGCGATTCTGCCTTTGGGCAATGCAATTGTCATAAGTCTTCCTTTATAGTTTTTATCATTCCCTTAAAAACCAAGTCTTTTATATAAGTCCCGTTTACAAATGCAGATAAAAATTTCCCATCCCCGCCTGTAAAAAAATAAGGAACCTTATATTGTTTGATATAATTAACTACAAGGCCTATACTTCCGGCAAGCAATGCTTCATTTGTATTTTGGGCAGGTTTATCTACACAAAAAAATTTCACATTCATATTTAAAACTTTTGAAATTTTAGCAAAAGCATCCTTAAAAGCAAAAATTCCGGGAGCTATAATTCCGCCAAAATGTTTATAATTTTTCATAATATCAATCGTTATGGCACTTCCTGCATCTATCACAATTCCGTTTTCAACCGTTTTACACGCCATTATTCTGTCTATGCCCATATTTTTATAATTTGTATTAAATTTAACATACTTTTTTAAATTAACGGCACTTGAATTTAATTTTACAAATTTCTTTTCTTTTTCCTCATTCACGCTGATATAATAAATTTTTTTATTATATTTTTTAGGGGCTTTCATATTATAAATTTCGCCGTTTTCATAAATATGAAAATTTGTATTTCCTATATCCGCCAAAATCAAAGTATTCTCCAGCTTTTAAGTGATTTC
Source organism: uncultured Nautiliales bacterium (assembly GCA_964410645.1). Lineage (GTDB taxonomy): Bacteria > Campylobacterota > Campylobacteria > Campylobacterales > Nautiliaceae > JALTBU01. The sequence continues at coordinate 18,700 of CAYPHV010000017.1, read as the reverse complement.
AATGTTTTTGGACAAATCTCGGCTTCGGTGATAAGTATCTTTTTTTTATACTTGAAATTAATTTCCGGCATTAATAATAAAATCTCTTCCAAATCTTTTTTTAAAATTTTGCTTTTTTTATCTATTTTCAAAATAAAACAGTATTCGTTTTTTATATTCACTCCAAGAAACGCTTTTATTTTTTTTCTTGTTTTAAGCTCAACCGGATTTAGTTCCCTGCAGACAATATTATTTTTAATAAGCAAATCAAGTAAATTCTTCATTCCAAATCCTGCAAAGGATGATATTTAAGCACTGTTTCTTTTAAATTTTCTTTTTGAATATGGGTATAAATTTGCGTTGTATTAAGAGAGGCATGTCCCAATAATTCCTGAACAACCCTTAAATCGGCGCCTCCTAATACAAGAGAAGTGGCAAAAGAATGTCTAAGCACATGAGGAGAAACATTTAAATATTTTTTTGTTATATTAAAGGCGCTGATACGCGAGAGTTTAGTACAGTTTTTGTTTACAAAAATAATTTCTTCACTGCAAGGCCTTTTATGCAAATATTCATCTATTGCTTTTAAAGCAATATTGGCAACAGGCACTACCCTTTGTTTTTCCCCTTTTGCCATTTCAACTTTTACCCATCCATCTTCAATGTCACTTATTTTCGTATTAAGAGCTTCACTTATTCTAAGACCTGTCGCGTATAAAAACAGAATAAGCGCTTTATCTCTAAGAGCAAACCAGTTTGCCTCATTATTATTGATAGAAACAATTGCATTTAGAATTTCTTCTTTTGTTAAAAATTTTGGAAGAGAACGCGGAATTTTCGCCTGTTTTATTTTAAATTTTTCATTTACAAACTCTTTTTTATACGCAAAATCAAAAAAAGAATTAATAGCGCTTAATTTACGGTTTAAAGAACGCTTATTGTCAATATTGGAAAGAAAAGAAATAATATCGGAGGTATTCGCCTTTATAACAGGTTTATCTAAAAAATTCTCAAATTGTGTTAAATCACTTTTGTATGCTACATATGTATTTCTACTAAGCGCTTTGTTTATTAACAAATATTCTAAAAAAGCTTCAAGATATTTACTCAATAAAGAATACCTTTTTACCGTTATAAATTTTGCATCCTTTTATTCTTAACGGAATGCCTGTATCAAACTGACCTGTTTTATAAACTTTTACTTTTAAATCAGGGGAAATTTTTAACAAATACCCATTGCTTGTAACTGTATAAATATTTCCCCTGCAAATTCCCGGTGCTAAGTAATCTGCAAAAGGAAGTTCAATCTGTTTTATTTTTTTTAAATTGGTATTGAATTTTATAATTGTTCCGTCCACATTAAAAACAAACAGATTTTTACCGTCATCAATAATATGCTTTATACCGCCTTTATAGCTTATAAGAAAATTCGGGTTAAAAAGGACCAATTTTTTAGGCGTAGCCATAAACAGACTGTCTTTGACTATTTTTAAATAAATTATATTATCAACAACAGAATCATCGGAAATGTCTATATTTCTTATAAAAGAAGATGTTTTTGAATCGACTATTGCAATTTTTCCGTTCAATAAAGGATAAAGTATCAAATCTTTATAAAACAGAGGGGATGCGCTTAAATATTTACTGCTTATTGCATCATCATCTTTTTGATAAAAAATTATTTTATTTTTTTTAAGCGAAAACAGACAGTATCCGTTATTTTCAAAAACAACGGCTATTTTATCGCCACTCTTTGTTGCGCTGTAAACTCTAAAAGGAAATTTTATAACTCTTTTTTCTTTAATCAACAAAATTTCATTAAAATTTCCGGCCAAATCTTTATTTATTTTTTTAAATTTTCCAAGTTTATTTCCGGATTCATCATAATATATATTTTTTGTTGAAATAAATCCTTTTGAAATCCTGAACGTTTCATTTTTCCTGGTATAACCATAAAGCTCTTTTGAATTTTGATATTTTAGCGTTTTATTAAAATAAACTTTCGGCTCAAACTGTTTAGTCGAACATCCTAAAATAAAAATTAAAGGTATCACCAAATATATATATCTCATTTTGTTATCCCGTAATGGAGTAAATAAACACCCAAATCTTTATATCTTGAATTACTGTCAATATCACCAAACATTTCGTTTGCCTTTTTTCTGTTTCCGTTTTTCAGATAAATTCTCATTAATGTAAATCTCACCGAATCTTTTAATATATGATAATTCGGATTTAATAAATAATTTTCAAGTGAAGATTTGTCTCCTTTTCGCATGGCAAGGGAATAAGCTTTAACGGCCTGAAGAGCGCCGGTTGTAATTTTTGAAAATTCACCTTTTTGAAAAAGATATAAATCATATAATTTTTTATCCTTTTTTAATATCTCCAGGGCATTTTTATCATTTGGATTTTGCACAAGTGTATCAAGCGCATTATTTTCTTTTTTTATTTCCTGTGTTTGAATATAACTGTATGTTTTATATCCCACCAACAGCACGGCTAGTATAATTCCGCCTATTATCAAAGATTTTTTATATTTTTTTACAAATTTTTCAAGTTTAAAAACCCTGACCAGTAATTCTTCATCCTGTTTTAATTCTTCTTTTATCTCCATATATTGCCTTTTTTATTGAAATTTTATCAAATAATTATCTATTTCTTTTATAACTTCCTGCGGTATTTTAACATTTAATTTGATTATTTTTAAATTAAGTGAAAACTTTTTCAATTTAACATAATCTTTTGGCGTTGTTACAATAATTTTATCTTTATAACTTTGTAAATCTTTTTGTGTATACTCATAATGATCCGGAAAAAATCTATATTCCCCTTTCCACCATTTTAAAAGCCTTTCCGGACTAGATATACCGCTAATCAAGATATCCCCTTCAGGTACTTTTACATCTCTTTTAATATCTTTATATTTAATAGTAATATCCGACAAACGTAGCGCAAGTCTTGGATATCTGTATCCGCCGGCCGGTAAAACAAAAGGATTTTTGATTTTTTTATCTATTATAATATTTAGTTTTTTAAACGGTTTGTCAAATCCGTCATCAAGAATAACCAGCTCAGCCCCGAGTTCTTTCGCCTTTAAAATTCCTTTTTTTCTGTTTTCACTTACAATCACGGCTGCATTTGTAAATTCCGCTATTTCCATAGCTTCATCGCCGCCCGCCTGGACATCGGTTAATATCTTTTCAAAATCCTTGACAACCAGCATTCCCTTGGATTTTCTTTTATATCCTCTCATTACAACAACAATTTTTTTATTATTCAAATGATTGATAAGGGCTTTGACAAAAGGGGTTTTTCCGCTGCCTCCTAGTATAATATTACCAACGGACACAATGGGAATATGCATATCCTCATAATTTCTTGGAAATTTAAAATGAACAACTGTCATATAAATAAGCGAAAAAGGTAAAAGCAAAAGAATAATCGGCCAGTGATACCATTTCGGATAGTAAAGCATTTCTTCAAAAAAAGAATAAATATCCACTAAAAACACCTTTTTTTATAATTATACAATATGTTACACTTATAAATAAAAAATAGATTAAAGGAAAATATATGGTTAAAAAAACACTGCTTTTACTTTTTATTTCAATAACGGCCAATGCATCCATATATGATGGAAACAATGCTGAAAATAAAGGAAATTACACTAAAGCGGCAAAATATTACAAAATGGCATGCAACAGGGGAAATGCAAAGGCCTGTAATAAACTCGGCGTATTATATAACAGCGGAATGGGTGTTAGTATGAATTTTCTATTAGCCGCAAGACTATATAAAAAAGCATGTAAAAAACGATACCCTTTTGCCTGTACCAATTTGGGATATATGTATGAATTCGGACAGGGATTGACTAAAAACCGTATAAAAGCTCTCAGACTTTATAAAAAAGGATGTGAGTTAAAAAGTGTCGGAGCTTGCGTTGATTACAAAATTTTACATCACATTTTATACAAATAATTTTTTTATCTTTATTTGGTATTTATTTTTTAAAGCCTGATATCTCTTTCATATAAAAAGTCATGGCCTATTGTACGGGATTTAAGCTTTGCAATAATAGGCATTTTCCTTTTAAACTGATTTTGATAAACTTTGTTTAGTACAAATTCAACCAGTTTTTGATCAAATTTTTCCAAAAGCTCTTTTTTTGTAGCCCTGTTGTCAACAAACTCCATTAAAACCGGATCAATCCTGCTGTAAGAATATCCAAGTTCTTTTTCATCGCTTTGTCCTTTCCACAAATCGGCACTTGGGGGTTTATTTATAATGCATTCAGGCACTTTTAAATATTTAGCAAATTCAAAAATTTCCGTTTTATACAAATCCCCTATCGGATTAATTGCACTCGCCAAATCCCCGAAAAGCGTCCCGTATCCAAGCATCAATTCGCTTTTATTGCTGGTTCCTATCACAAGCGCGTTAAGTTCTACGGATTTGTCATAAAGAACAGCCATTCTCATTCTGGAGGAAAAATTTCCAAGTCTTATTTTATCTTCAATATTATATGCTTTTAATAGCGGTGCAATAGAAACATTCTCATAATCCATATTAAATTTATTACACAATTTTTTTGCATCTTCTACGCTTGAGACACTTGAAAATTGGCTCGGAAGTAAAAAAGCCTTAAAATTTTCGCCTAACGCTTTTTTGGCTAAAACAGCGACAACCGCAGAATCAATCCCTCCGCTAAGTCCGCAAATACCTTTTTTAAATCCTGTTTTTGTTATTTCTTCATAAATAAAAGCAATTAAAAATTCTTCTATTAATTTCCATTTTTTTATCATATTTTTTCCGTTTATGTGTCTATATAATTTTTCAAATATTTACCCACATTGGGATGACGAAGTTTTTTAATGGCACTGCTTTCAATCTGACGCACCCTTTCTCTTGTAACACTTAAGGCTTTTCCTATTTCTTCAAGGGTTCTTTCACTTTTATCCGGCATTAAACCAAAACGCATTTTAATTACAGATTTTTCTCTGTCATTCAAATTTTCTAAAATTTCGTCTATATGTTGTCTTAGATCTTCACTTACCACTTCTTCATAAGGATTGGAAAATGTATTGTCTTCTATAAAATCCCCAAATTTCCCATCTTCCTCTTCGCCTACGGGAGCTTCAAGGGAAATAGGCTCTTTTGAAATTTTAAAAACCTGTTTTACTTTATCAATAGGCATATTCATATCTTTTGAAATTACTGCCAAAGTAGGTTCTTTCCCGTTTTCCTGAACATGTTTTCTTATAATTTTATTAATCTGATTTATATTCTCAATCATATGAATAGGAATTCTGACTGTTCTTGCCTGATCGGCTATTGCACGTGATATTGCCTGCCTAATCCACCATGTCGCATATGTCGAAAATTTATATCCTTTTTCAAATTCAAATTTGTCAATCGCTTTCATAAGCCCGATATTACCCTCTTGAATCAAATCTAAAAAAGGAAGCCCTCTGTTTGTATATTTTTTGGCAATACTTACAACAAGTCTGAGATTCGCTCTTGCCATCTTTTCTTTTGCTTCTGTAGTAATCTTTTTGCCTCTTTTCAATTGTTCCAGAATAACTTCAAGTTTTTCGGGTTCCATTCCGAACGTATTATCGCTTGCATCTTTCGCCTCCACAAGTTTTTTAATATCCATATAAATATTTACCATAGTATGTTCCGGCACCATTGCTGCGACATCTTCTTTGTCAAGATCTGTAATTTTACTTAAAATTTCTTTATGAAGTTCTCTTAACTGTTCATTAAAAAGAGGCAGTCTGTATTCTTTTTTCTTAAGTTCTTTTTCAAAATCTTTATCCCCTTTTAAAGCAGTTTGAACTGTTTTTACTATTTCATTAATTAATTTTGACGTATATCCGAGATCATCTAATGCTTCTTTCACTTTTTTCTTTTTAAATGTAAGCTGTAAAATTTTTTGAAGTCTTTCAAACTCATCCATATTTTTTGCATTAATAACCTCATCATATTGATCTATTGTTTTTTCCCATTCTTTTTTTGCTTTTTCCAAATTTTTAAACAATATATTTATTCTTTTTTCTCTAATGGATATTTTTTTCTTTCTTTTTCCCTCTTTACTGTCTTCGTCTTCAAGTTCTTCCTCGTCTACAAAACTTTTAAACAACTCTTTCACTCTTCTTTCTCTGTTTAAAAGCTGCTCTTTATAATTTAAAACCAAATCAATTAAAAAAGGAATTGAACACACCGCATCCAGGATAATTTCTTCTCCAAGCTGGATTCGTCTGAAAATTTCCACTTCTTCATCTTTATCTAAAAGCGGTATATGTCCCATTTCCCTTAAATACATCCTGACCGGAGAATCCGAACGGGACCATTCAAGAAGTTCTTTGTCTTTTAAAATTTCTTCGGCCAATTCTTCTTTTTTTCTTTTCCTTTCTTCCTCGCTTTTGACAACATCTTCAAGATTTTTAAGTTTGGCAACCTCTGCTGATATCATTAATCGTATGTTATTGTTTTTTACTGTTTTTAAAATCTCTTTTATTTGCGTTTTATTGGGAATTTTCGGTAAGTTATAAACTATTTTTTCGTAAGTTATGATACCGTTTTTGTTTTCTTTAAATAATTTGGTAAGTTCTTTTGAAAGTGCCATTAATTCTCCTTAAAGTTAGTAGAAGCTCATTAATAAAGAAAATTTCTGCATTAATCAATTTCCAAAAACATAATTATATAATTTTTTTTTGGAACGTTTTTTGCTTAATTTCTATTAAATCAATGTATTTTATTATACATCAAAAAGGTTAATTTATGATTAATGGATATTATGATGCCGCAGGAGGTATGGTAACACAATTTAACCGTCTAAATGTTATATCGAACAATCTTGCAAATGTAAATACACCCGGATTCAAACAAGATAAAATTATTATCGGCGATTTTGAAAAACTGTTTAGCCAAAAAAGAGATATTTTACCTATAGAAAATAATACAAAAAAAGCGGCAAAATTTTTAAACAGAAATTTAAACAAAGTTCCGCGTATTGTCGAAGAATACACCAATTTTGGTACAGGAAACATAGAAAAAACAGGAAACCCTTTGGATGTGGCGCTAAAACAAAAAGACGCTTTTTTTACGGTTGATGCAAACGGCCAAAAACTGACAAAAGCAGGTAATTTCAATTTAGATGAAAACGGATATTTGGTTACAAAAGAAGGTTTCAAAGTTTTGGATACAAATAATATACCTATTCAAATACCGGTTAATACAAAAAATATTACAATAGATAAAAATGCGGATATTTATGCCGACGGAAACAAAATTGCAACCATGAAAATAATAAAAATCAATAATTTGAATACCCTTAAAAAAATAGGAAATAAAATGTGGCAATTTAACCAAAATGAAGCAATAACCGATACAAATAACACAACTCTGCAAGGATTTTTAGAAAAATCAAACGTAAATCCGATATCACAAATGACCGCTCTAATTGATACAAACAGAATGGTGGAACAATACCAAAAAGTTATGAAAACGTTTATGGACGATTTAAACTTAGACGCAATAGAAAAATTGGCAAATGTCAGAGCATAAAAATATTAACCGAAATATAAATTAAAAGGAAAAAATATGCTAAGAAGCCTTTATACAGCCGCAACCGGAATGATGGGCGAACAGACCAAAATAAATGTAGTTTCCAATAATATAGCAAACGTAAATACCATTGGCTACAAAAAACAGCGTGCAGAATTCGCAGATCTTTTCTATCAGACAATGGAATACGCCGGAACTTCAACATCAACCAACACCCAATCCCCCACAGGAATAAGTGTAGGACTTGGAGTAAGACCTACAGCAGTCAGTAAAATATTTACACAGGGAAATTTTAAAGAAACACACAATAATTTGGATGCGGCAATTCAGGGCGACGGTTTTTTTCAAATTCAGCTTCCCGACGGAAGAACCGCTTATACAAGAGACGGGGCTTTTAAACTCGATAAAGACGGAAATATGGTAACAAGCGATGGATATAAATTAATTCCGAACATTACACTCCCCTCAGATACCGTTCAGGTTTCCATGGGAACCGACGGAACTGTAAGCATACTCGAAGCAGGACAAACCCAAATGCAGCAAATAGGCCAAATTCAGCTTGCAAAATTTATAAATCCTGCAGGTCTTCATTCTCTTGGAAGCAATCTTTACATAAACACATCATCTTCAGGCGACCCTATTGTTGATAATCCTGGTAGCAGCGGACTCGGGAATATCAGACAGGGATTTTTGGAAATGAGCAACGTCCAACTAGTTGATGAAATGACAGATTTGATCACCGGGCAAAGGGCATATGACGCAGCAAGTAAAGCAATTGTAACAAGCGATGAAATGCTTCAGACTGTAAATAACCTCAAAAGATAAAATCATATTTAGAATTTAAGTTACGTTTACTTCTTTTTTTTGTTAAAATTACATAAAAAAGGACAGTTATGAATATTATTACAGGAAGAGTATGGAAATTTGGTGATAATCTTGATACAGATGTTATCATTCCGGCCAGATATTTAAACACATCAGACCCTCATGAATTGGCAAAACATGTAATGGAAGACGTAGACCCGGAATTTTCCAAAAAGATAAAACCCGGAGATATTATTGTTGCCGGATATAATTTTGGAAGCGGCAGCAGCCGTGAACACGCACCTATAGCACTTAAAGCGGCAGGTATTTCAGCTGTAATAGCCAAAACTTTTGCAAGAATTTTTTATAGAAACAGTTTTAATATGGGACTGCCTATTTTCGAGCTTATGGAAACTGATGAAATAAAAGAAGGGAATTTAATAAAAATTGATTTAGACAAAGGAATAATTACAGACATAGATACAAAAAAAGAATATAAATTTGCGCCTATTCCTGAATTTATGCAAGAATTAATTGCAGCCGGAGGACTTATAAATTATGCCAAAGAAATTTTAAAGGGAGAAAATGAAAGTATATAAAATCGCCGTTTTAAAGGGCGACGGAATCGGACCCGAAATTGTCAATGAAGCGATAAAAGTATTAAATGCCGTTGCCAAAAAAGAAAATTTCAATATTAAATATTATGAATATTTTTTAGGAGGAAGTGCAATAGACAAATTTGGCGATCCATGTCCAGACGAAACAATAAAGGGATGCCTGAATTCCGATGCTGTGCTTTTTGGCTCAGTCGGAGGGGAAAAATGGGATAACCTGCCTAAAGAAAAAAGACCGGAAATGGGACTTCTTAAAATAAGAAAAGCTTTAGGACTCTTTGCAAATATAAGACCTGCCGTCATTTTTGACGAATTGATTGACGCTTCAACACTTAAACCTGATGCTATTAAAGGTGTTGATTTATTGGTTGTAAGAGAGCTTACCGGCGGCATATATTTTGGCAAACCAAGAGAAAAAAAAGAAAATGAAGCATATAACACAATGATTTATTCAAGAGAAGAAATTAAAAGAATAGCCAAAGTAGGTTTTGAAGAAGCTATGAAAAGAAGAAAAAAAGTAACATCTGTGGATAAAGCAAATGTTCTTGAAGTAAGCCAGTTATGGAGAGAAGTCGTAGAAGAAGTGGCAAAAAATTATCCTGAAGTATCGTTGGAACATTTATATGTAGATAATGCCGCAATGCAGCTTGTAAGAGACCCGAAACAATTCGACGTTATTTTAACGGGAAACATTTTTGGAGATATTTTAAGCGATGAGGCAAGTATGATTGTTGGAAGCATAGGACTGCTTCCAAGTGCAAGTATAGGCGGAAAAGTAGGACTGTTTGAACCAATTCACGGAAGTGCTCCGGATATAGCAGGCAAGGGTATAGCCAATCCGATTGCCACAATACTCAGCGCAGCTATGATGCTGGATTATTTAAAAGAAAAAGATGCAGCAGATAAAATAAGAAATGCTGTTAAAAAAGTATTGGCTGAAGGATACAGAACAAAAGATATAGCCGGTTTTGGTGCAAAAGAAATAGTAAATACCGAAAAAATGGGAAGTTTAATAGCACAAAATGCCTCTGACTAAAACATACGCCAGAATACTGGAATCCCAGGGATTTAAATCTGAAGCCCTGGATATTTATCAAAAATTACTTAAAAAAAATCCAAAAGACAAGGAATTATTAAAAAATATAAAAAGGATTCAAAAAAGAAACACATATAAAGGTGTGAATGTTTTAAAATTAAAAGAATTCGAAAATTTAAACAATAAAAACAGATATAAATTCGAAAAATGGCTAGGTGATATGAAATGGACTTAAAAAATACAGTATTGGAAACTCTTGAAGAAGTTGATCAAGAAAAAATAGCCAGCAATATAACAAATAAAGAAAAAAAATGCGACAGAGAATTCTTAGAACACCTTAAAGAACGGCTACTAATTCTTTTTGAGGGGCTTCAATCACCTAATACACAAAATATTGAAATAAAATTGGATGTAACATTAAATTTTTTAGAATATATTCTGGCCAAAATAGATGAAAAACTAAAAAAAACAAAAGCATAAATTGAATGGCAAAAAAATAAATAAAAATTTAGAATATTTAAAAAAAACTTTTTCCCCTTTTAGCAAACGGGTATATTTAGTCGGAGGATGTGTAAGAGATGAAATAATAAACAAAACACCAAATGACACAGATTTGGAAGTTTATGACATAACACCGGCAAAATTCACTGAAATTATGAAAAAATTAGGCGCAAAAGGTGTTGGTAAAAAATTTTTTGTATATAAATGGGAAAATTTCGATATTTCTTTGCCAAGAACTGAAATTAAGATTTCAAAAGGACATAAAGGATTCAAAGTAAGCTTGACTCAAGACGAAAAAACAGCTTCTAAAAGACGCGATTTTACCATGAACGCCTTAATGAAAAATATTTATACAAATCAAATTTTAGATTTTTGGGGAGGGATTCGGGATATTAAAAATAGAATTATACGTCATATCGATGATAACACATTTGTAGAAGATTCTTTAAGAGTTTTCAGAGCAATGCAATTTGCAAGCAGATTTAAATTTAAAATAGCAAAAGAAACAGTTAAACTGTGCACCAAAATAAATATAAACGATTTACCCCCTGAAAGAATATATAATGAATTTAAAAAAATGTTCAAGTCAAATTATTTATATTACGGATTTTATTATTTCATTGTTTTGGGAATCGCAAAAAAGCTTTTTCAGCTTACTTTTAAAAAACAAGATTTTTTTTATTTATCCAAAATATATAAATTAAATCCTTTGGAAAGTTATTTTTTTTATCATTTAAAAAATTATAAGCATATAAAACTCGAAAAAATTACAAAAGCATTAAATATGCCCAATTATTTAAAAAGGGAAATAAACACAAAAAAATGCCCCAAAATCGTAACAAATAGATTTTTATATGCTTTAAGCCTTAAATATCCGCTCAAACTATTTAGCGTTTTAAACAATAACTGCTGCAAAAACTGGATTAAAAAAAATAACTTATGGATTAAAAAATACAAACCTAAAAACATTAATATTCAAAATCCCAAAATTTCAATTCTTCAAGAGATAAAAAACTATGATAAAATTGTAATATTTAAAAAAAAGGATGTAAATGGAATATACTCTTTTAATAACCTGCGATGACAGAAAAGGGCTTATTTTCAAAATTTCTAAAATTTTATTCGATAATGATTTTAATATTGAAACTCAGCAGGAATTTGTAGACAAAGAAAATAATAAATTTTTTTTTCGTGCAGTCATTACAGGAAAGATTGATAAAGAAAAATTAAAAAAAGATCTTTTAAAAGAAATTTCTTGTGCTGAAATAAAAATTTATAAAAAAAGAAAAAAAAGAATTTTCTTACTGGCCACCAAAGAAGCCCATGCATTGGGAGATATTTTAATAAAGCATTATTCAGGCGATTTAAACGTTGAAATATCAGGGGTAATCGCAAATAGGAAAAATTTAAAAGATTTAACGGAAAAATTTAATATTCCTTTTTATTATATACCGGCTGAAAACAAAACAAGAACCCAGCATGAAAATGAAATGTTAAAAATAATTAAACCGACCAATCCCGATTTAATTATTTTAGCCAAATATATGAGAATACTAACACCCAATTTTGTAGAAAATTTTCCGAATAAAATTATAAATATTCATCATTCGTTCCTTCCTGCTTTTATAGGGGCAAATCCGTATAAACAGGCATATGACAGAGGCGTAAAAATAATAGGGGCAACTGCACATTTTATAAATAACAATCTTGATGACGGGCCTATAATTGAACAAGACATAATCAGGGTAAACCATGAAATGAGTTGGAAAGAGATGAGAATTCAAGGCAGAGATATTGAAAAAATAGTATTAGGCAGAGCCATAAAAAAAGCAATTGAAGACAGGATTTTTGTATATGCCAATAAAACAATACTGCTTTAATATCAAAAAGGTAAAATAAATGTTTAATATAGTTCTTTTCAATCCTCAAATACCACCAAATACTGGAAATATCGGAAGATTATGTGTAAATGCCGGAGCAAAACTTCATATTGTAAAACCGATAGGCTTTTGCATAAGCGACAAAGCAGTTAAAAGAGCCGGACTTGATTATTGGAACAGACTGGATCTAAAAGTATGGGAAAATGTTGACATTTTTTTAAAAAGTATCGATATTGACAAATGCCATTTTGCAACCACTAAAGTAAAAACGCCTTATTTTAGGCATAAATACATTCCTGGCGATTATATAATATTTGGAAGCGAGACAAGAGGAATTGATGAAAATATTTTAAATAAATACAAAAACAAATGTGGCACAATACCTATGACAAAAAAAGGAAGAAGTCTAAATTTGGCGGTAAGCACCGGTATAATTCTTTATGAAGCAATCAGACAAAATTACGATACTTTTATTGATATAAATCAATGATGTATTCAAAACTTTTTATTAGAATAAATAAAAAGGTAAAAAATGAAAGAAGAAAAATTTAAAGCAGAAATTGAGACCCTTCAAAAATTCTTTCCGATATACTGTAATGATAAGCACACAAACCAATTTAACAAACAATATAATATAAAGTATAAAGATTTATCTTTTTCATTTGAAATTTCTTTATGCAATGAATGCCACAATTTACTAAGTTATGCAATAGACAGACTCAAAAACTGCCCAAACGAACCAAAACCCAGATGTAGAAAATGTCCAAACCCATGCTATGAAAAAAGCAGATACA
>CAYPHV010000017.1:0-5420 GCA_964410645.1 uncultured Nautiliales bacterium | reverse complement strand
CCAAAACCCAGATGTAGAAAATGTCCAAACCCATGCTATGAAAAAAGCAGATACAGACAAATGGCAAAACTTATGAGATATTCAGGTATGAAACTGGGCCTCAGTAAAGCAATTAAAAGAGTAAAAAAGATATTTAAAAAGAGTTAAAAGTTTTCAAAAATGCAATAGCTTCAAGAAAAACACTCTCTATAATTGCATCACCGCTTCTCATTTCAAGCTCAAACGCAAGCATATTTTTTAATAAAATATAATAATCTTTTTCTTTAAATTTAACGGCCAAAGCCACTCTTTGCTTTTCCATATTAAACGGCAGCTGATATCCTAACAATCCTTTTAATGATGAATTTCCTGTCTTTTTTATATATAAATTATATTTGTATAAATCTTTAATGTATCTTGTAATTGCAGACAGAAATCTTTTCAAATCAACCTTTTTTAATAAATTCTGAAGTTTATCTTCAAATTCTCCGCCTTTTAGTATTAAAACTATTACATCCTCGAATGTATCTTCTTTGTATAAAAAAACCAATTCTTTAACATCATTTAACGTAATATTTTTGGAATATAAAGAAAGTTTTTCTAATTCTTTTTCGATAAAAATTTCTTCTACACTTTTGATTAAAAACATCTTTGCTTCTTTATCTATGTTTATTCCAAGCATTTTTGATTTTTCATCAATAAACAAAAACATATCTTTTATATCAGGCTTAAAAAACCTGACATAATATTTAACTTTGGGAATTTTATTTCCATAATAAAAGAAAAACAAATAAGAATTATTCATTTTTTTAACAAGTTTATTAAAATTAGGAGGAAATTTATTACTTTTCAATATCAAAACACTTTTTCCACCGAATAAAGACTGTTCTTTTAAATGTATTTTTGCCTTTTCAAAATCAAATTCATCATAATACATTTTTAAAATATTTGCTTTTTCAAATTGTTTTATTATTTTTTTTTCATATTGGTATAAATAAAATTCGTTGCCATAAAACACAACATAATTCGGTAATTCATTTAATTTATCAAATTCATTTTTATACATTTAATTTACTACTTTTCCTCTTATTCTAGCGCTTGCTATATTTGAATTTACAATTTTTATATTAACTTTTTCAAATAAATTAAATTTTTTATTTGTTTTTATAAATATTCTTGCTCCCAATAGTTTATCTTCTATAATTTTTGCAATTGGAGGAATATGAGGATCTTCAATTACGCCTTTGTAAGTTTTACCTATATTTTTAGAAGCATATCTTGCATATTTTCTGTCATAAAAATCCCATTCCACTTTCATAGCTTCTCTTTCAAGTTCACTAAGCTTTACAACCAGAGCTTCCACATTCTTCAAAATAAATCTGAGCATTTTTTGATCATTTTTGAGAGTTGCTTTCAAAATTCTATGAAGCGTCAAATCCGAATATCTTCTAATAGGAGATGTAAAATGGGTATATCTGTCAAATCCCAGGGCAAAATGAGGAATACTTGTAGCATTATATCTTGCCTGCCGCTGAGAACGGATAATCAGCTTATCCACAAATGGTTTAATACTTAAGCTTTCGGCTTGTTTTTGAATATCTTTTATTATATTTACAAAATTTTTCTCATTTTTATTTACTTCAATACCTAAACTTTTAAGCTCATTATATAACTCCTCTATGCTAGTCTGAGAAGGTTTTTCGTGGACTCTAAATATACCAAAATCAATTATTTTAGCTGCCGCTTTATTAGCCAAAAGCATACAATCTTCTATTAATTGATGAGAAGGAGTCTCTTTTTCCAAAGAAATATTTTTGATCATACCCTCCTCTCCCAATTCCATCCTTATTTCATCACTTTCAAAATCCAAACCTGTTTTTAATCTTTCTATTCTGATTTGTTTAATTTTTTCCCATAAAGGTATAAGCCATTTTAAAATGTTTTTATCAATTTCATCACGGTTTTTAAAATTTCCCTGTAAAAATTCATCAATTTTATCATAAGAATATTTTCTTTTTGAATTGATAATTCCTTCGATCAGCTCTTCTTTTACAACTTCGTTTTGTTTGCTTAAAGTTATTTTAAAAATAAAAGCAAGCCTGTCTTCATTTTCTTTAAGCGAACATATATTTTCACTAAGTTCCATCGGAAGCATTGGAACAGATTTATGGGGGAAATATATACTAAATCCTCTCTGTTTTGCAATTTTATCTATACTTCCTTTAAAAAAAACATATTCACTGACATCCGCTATTGCCACATAAAGTATATTTTTTTCTTTGTCAAAATAAATGGCATCGTCATGGTCTTTGGCTGTTGCAGGGTCTATTGTACAAAACGATAAATCACTTAGATTAACCCTATCCGGATACATATTTTTATCAATATATTTTCCAAATGCTCCGGCTTCTTGAATAGCTTTTTTAGAAAAATTTTCTTGTTTATTGTATAAAGCAAGCGATATTTTTTCATCTACCAGTGGATCATCTAAAACTCCCAAAACTTCTTCTATTTTTAATGTATAATTATTTACCTTAAACACAGCGCCTTCAGGCAATTTTTTAAATATTTTCTTTTTTTCATTTATAAGAATTGGCTGGTCTGTTTTTATATTTTTAAGAATCGGAACTTTTTTACCATTTTTAAATTCGTAAGTTAAATATACAACAATGGATGCAAATTCTTTTTCCAAGATATAAATAACTTTTACTTTTGGCCTGCCCTTTTTGAAAAGTTTTTCACAAACAACTAAATCACCTTTATTTGCTCCGTTTAAATAATGCTCTTCTACTAAATAATCTTTTTCTTTAACACCAATTGGGATTAAAAATCCATAACCTTTTTTTGTTATTTCAATTTTTCCTATTCGATATTTTGATTTCAATTTTATAATGTTTTTATTGGATACAATACCTAAAAAAGTCAAATCTTTAATAATCTTTTTTTTGTTCCTTGGAATATCTTTTTTTTCTATTCCCTGGACTAATTTATATACAAATTCTTTCAAATATTTTCTTTAACAAGTTCGATCGCTGCTTTTAAATTTTCAACGTCTAATTTATATTGCTTTGCTTTTTTAATGGCATTATCAATATTTTTTTTATCATCTGATTCTAACATATTAAAAATTGTCCTTAAAACATTCATAACAGCGGAAAATTCATCGTTTGGACTGTCAATATGAATTAACGGATTAATTAAATCCTTAGAAAAATGCCAATGTTCAAAAATTTCTGCTGTAATTTCAGACGTTGTCATTCCTACATATTCTTTTTCTAATTTATACCTGTTTTCTATGGTCAATTTATTATTAAACTCTCTGTCTTTATGAATAATTATTAAATATAAAGAGATTATTACCGCTCCAATATCAATTAAAGAAGAATCGGTTGAAATAATATCAAGTTTAGTTCTTTGCAACCTGTACCAATTGATTGCCAAAGCATTTCTGTATGTTGCAATATCATGGAAACGATCCTCGCTAATTCCATACGCACTTAAATTAAATTTTAATGTATT
The DNA here is from genome assembly GCA_964410645.1 of uncultured Nautiliales bacterium. Lineage (GTDB taxonomy): Bacteria > Campylobacterota > Campylobacteria > Campylobacterales > Nautiliaceae > JALTBU01. The sequence continues at coordinate 1,922 of CAYPHV010000017.1, read as the reverse complement.
TCTTATAGTAAAAGAAAGAACAAAACCTTTGACAGTTGCCATTCCAAACAATGATACAGCCCTGTCAATTGTTTTTATTTGTTTTGAAAAGCCATATAAGGGAGAATTTGCCGCTTTGAGCAAATTGCTAGTTAGCATAGGATCCTGTTTGATAATTTTTATCAAATCTCTGATAGACGAATTAGGGTCATTTGCAATTTGTTGGACTTCTAAAACACTTTTGGAAAGAGGCGGAAGTGTTCTTATCTGGGCTAAAATATCAGTTTTCATCAATACTCCTTAGTTTCTTATCTATTATATCATTAGGCCCGTAAGAATTAATATAAGCTTTTAATATTTCTTTTGCTTTTTTGATATTATGCTTTTTTATTAAAATATCACTAAACAATATCCAGCTATCAGGTTTATCTGCATTAAGCGTATTAGCTTTAAGCGCCCAATTTTGAGCTTGTGATAATTTATTTTTTTTTAAATAAGCCTGGGAAATCATAATGGCCAAATCATAGTTAGGGGCTTTTTTATATTTTTTTATTAATGCTTTTTCATTTACTGATATTTCTATGATTTTTATTTTATTCAAATTAACAGTTGTATTCGGCGTTTTTTTAATTAACTTTTTTTGAGGAATAGTTTTAGTTTTCTGAATAATTTTTTTATTTTGCTTGATAGTACTATTAATATCAGCTGTGCTGTTAATATCTGGCAAAATAAATTTTAATTGATTATTTGTTTCTTTTTGAATATTTTTATGTGCCATATTATGTTTTTTGATTTCTTTTTTTATCTTTACCGTATTGTTAACATCTTTTATTGGTTTCTGTTTTTTTTGCAAAACTGTTTTTTTTGTTTTAAAAATAATCTTTTTAAAAGGTTTTATATATGCTATAAAATAATACATCATAAAAACAAATATAATAAATACTAAAAAAAAGAAAAAGATTTTTTTAAATTTTTTTTTATAATATAATTTTTCCAATTCATCATATCTATTCATTGATAGCCTTAAGATCCATAATTGATAAATATATATACTTATTATCTAATTTATTTAAATAAAATTTAGCGGGATTTTTTTGATAAAAATATGCCAATACATCCAGCAGTTTATACATTAATTGATTTGTCGCTCTCAAGGAACCGTTTGTATATTTATATATCAAATGAAAATTCGATTTGGTAAGCATACCAGCTATTTCATTAAAATTATTTTTCAAAAGTTTAGTTAAAACAAAACTTCTCATTTCATCTTTAGGAATTTTTTTCATGGGAATTATGTAATTTATTCTGGTTTTAAAATGTTTTTTCGATAAAAGCTCTTTAACATTCGTATCATGAGTGGCAAAAACAATAGTAATATTGCCCCTGTCTGCATATATTCTTAAATTTTCCCAAATTTCAGGAGTTAATAACTGCGCCTCATCTAACAATAAAATATGATGCTCATTTATGTCTAAACCTTTTATAACATTTAACATTGACGAAACTTCTAAATAAGGGTTAGAAATAAAAAAAACATGTTTATCTTTCAACCCTTCATAAATACTTTTTAATAATAGACTTTTACCACTGCCCGCAGCGCCCGTTAAAAGAATCATTTTTTCTTTTTGTTCGATTGCGTTAATTAAATCAATTTTTATTTTTTCTGAAGTTGGCAGGGGAATATAATTGTTTACATCAACTATATCCCTAAACAAATCTTTAGCATTAATGAATCTGACCAAATCCTAAATCCCTTAATGTTTTTTGTTTTTTAAAATCTATTATGTGCGGTGTTATGACAAAAACCAATTCTTTTTTATTTGTAACTTTTTCCCTTGAAGAAAACAGATATTTAACCAAAGGTATTTCTTTTAATACCGGAACTCCGTTTATTTTCAATGTATTATCATTAGTTATTAAACCTCCGAGAACCAATGTTTGAT
>CAYPHV010000016.1:0-30513 GCA_964410645.1 uncultured Nautiliales bacterium | reverse complement strand
CCCCTTCTATCACATAAAATCATTTTCATTTTTTCCTTCCAATACTGCACTAAAACAGTGTTTTACTTTTCCTTTAAAATAAAGAGTATTATTTTTTAAACTTACAACAAGTTCTTCCCCGCTTTTTGGATACACTTTAACACTGTCTTTTATTAAATTGCTATCCCTTGCAACCAAAAAACTCGCACACATACCCGTCCCACAGGCTAATGTTTCATCTTCAACGCCTCTTTCATAAGTTCTCACAAAAAGTTTATTATCCTTAACTTCCGTCCAGTTTACATTTGTATTATATTTATCTCTTAGCTTTTTTGCCAAATTTTTATCAAAATTATTAATATCTTCTAAAATAACTATATGAGGCACTCCGGTATCATATATTTTAAATTTTTTCCCAAAATCATTAAATTCCCCTATAAATTTATAAGGGGTAAGCTGACTTTCAACCATATCTCCCTCCACTTCGGCTTTTATTACACCGGCCGCTGTTAAAAAATTCATTTTTTTATCCGCCAAATTATTTATATAAGCATAATGCGCAGCCGCCCTGCTCCCGTTTCCGCACATTTCTGCCTCACTGCCGTCTGCATTGTAAAACTGCCATTCAAAATCATATTTTTTATGAGGTAAAATCACTATAAGTCCGTCAGCCCCCACTCCGCTAAATCTGTCGCAAAGAGCTTTTGCCAATTTACTTCTGTCTGTTTTTTTAAATGTATGAAAAATCACAAAATCATTTCCGCTTGCCGAATATTTATATATAAACATCAAAATCCTTTTTTTGATATAATCATAACAAAAAAGGTAAAAAATGGTATTAATTGCAGGACCGTGTGTAATAGAATCCAGAGAACAGATTTTAAAAATTGCCGAGTATTTAAAGCCTTACAATAAAAAATACGATTTTTATTTTAAAGCAAGTTTTGACAAAGCAAACAGAACTTCTCTCAAAAGTTTCAGAGGTCCTGGAATTGATGTAGGACTTAGTATTTTATCAGAGGTCAAAGAAAAATTCGGATATAAACTTTTAACGGATATTCATGAAACATGGCAGGTAAAAAAAGCGGCTGAGATTGTTGATGTTTTACAAATACCGGCATTTTTATGCAGACAAACTGATTTATTGGTAGAAGCTGCCAAAACAGACAAAATAATTAATATAAAAAAAGGCCAGTTTATGAATCCGGCTGATATGAAATATTCTGTTTTAAAAGTACTTGAAACAAGAGGCTGCATGGAAGCAACTTATGAAAATTCAAAAAAATACGGTATTTGGCTTACAGAAAGAGGCACTACATTTGGATATGGAAATTTAGTTGTCGATATGAGAAGTCTGGTTATTATGAGAGAGTTTGCACCTGTTGTTTTTGATGCAACACACAGCGTTCAGATGCCCGGCGGCGGGGGAGGAAAAAGCTCAGGAAAAAGAGAATTTGTGCCATATTTAAGCAAAGCCGCAGCTGCAGTGGGGGTTGACGGTTTTTTCTTTGAAACACACTATAATCCAAATGAGGCTTTAAGTGACGGACCCAATATGATAACACCTGATATACTTAAAGATATTTTAAAAGATATTGAATGTATAAATAAATGTAGAATGAAAAGTGATAAGTGATAAAATCATAAATAGTAAAAAATGTAAAATTAAAAAGCACTAACTAAATAAAGCGAAACAATTGCAAATTTAAGCGAAGAAAAAGCGTTAAAAAAAGTGCACTAAACCCGTTAGGGCGCTTGCGTTTACACTTTTTAGTTTTTTCGTAGCGGAAAAAAATTTGCATTCTTGTTAAGTACATTTAGTCAGTGCCAATTAAAAATTAAGAAAGGAAAATAAATGAAAATAATCGAAGGTAATTTACAATTAAACGGAAATGAAAAAGTTGCAATAATAAACAGCAGATTTAACCATTTAATAACAGACAGACTTGTTGAAGGGGCAAAAGACGCTTTTTTAAGAAACGGCGGCAGGGAAGATAATCTAAGCCTTATTTTAGTTCCCGGAGCATTTGAAATTCCATTTGCCTTGAAAAAGGCATTAAAAAAAGATAAATATGACGGAATCGTATGCGTGGGAGCGGTAATAAGAGGAGCAACGCCTCATTTTGATTATATTGCCGCAGAAGCCACAAAAGGAATAGCAAGTACCACTTTACAGGCTGACACACCTGTAACATTCGGACTTTTGACAACAGACACAATCGAACAGGCAATAGAAAGAGCTGGAACAAAAGCCGGGAACAAAGGTTTTGACGCAATGAGCGCTCTTATCGAAATGATTAATTTATATAAAAATTTAGGAAAATAAATGGCTACAATAACACACGCAAGAGAAGCTGTAATACAGACTCTTTATGCTGAAGATATGGGTAATGAAAACGCAACGAAACAATTTAATGAAATTTTAAAAGACAAAAAAGTTAAAAATGAAAAGGCCAAATTTGCAACAAAACTTTTAGAAGGAATAACTACACATAAAAATGAAATAGACAACATTATAAAAACACATTTAATCGATTGGGATTTCGACAGACTTGACAAAGTGGACAAACAAATTTTAAGACTTGGAATATATGAAATAAAATTTACCGATACCCCATATCAAATAGTTATAAATGAAGCGGTTAAAATAGCCAAAAATTTTTCAGAAGATAAATCAAAAGGATTTATTAACGGAATTTTGGATAAAATAGCCAAAGAAAAAGAAGTTAAGAAATAACTTCTTTTATTTTAAATTTTCAGGTTTAAATTCATTAATTAATTTATTTTTATCTATTTTTAATAAATCTTTTTTTATTATTCTAAATATTCTATCTTTATTTTTTATTTTTTCAGTAATATCATTTGCAATTATTTCTGGAACAGATAAAAATATCTTTTTTTTACCAAATTTTTCAATAATCAAATCAATATCTTCAACAACATTTTTTACAGCTTCTTTATAAATTTCCTGTTTTAAATTATGATTCTCTCCTGATACGCTTTTATTTAAAAATGTAAGCTGAAAACTGCCTTCCAATCCGGTTATTAAATCTTGAAGCTTTTTATGAGCTTCCACAATATCGACATCTTCAACAAGATCCAATTTAATTTCGCTTGGTTTAAGTCCAGCTTCAGCCTCCGGGGTCCTTGGACTGGCAAGAAACGCTTTAATTTCTCCGAGTGTAGCAATTATTACCAAATCTCCTACTTTCATAAAATCTCCTTTTTATTTAATTATACTTAAATTTTTGGCAAATGCCAATCATAATTATATGCAAAAATTCTTAAAATTACACCGAAAATAAAAATAAACGGAATTAAATAAGTATAATCAAAAAAATAGACAAGAAAACCGATTATAATGCTTATACTTCCATAAAATTTTTCTTTTAGTATAAAAGGAACCTCATTAATCATAATATCCCTTATTATTCCTCCGCCTACAGCTGTTATCAAAGCCAAAAAAACAACACCGAAAATATTAAATCCGGCGTCTATTGCCGTAAGAGAACCTGAAATAGAAAATGAAGAAAGCCCTATCGCATCGCTTAAAATAAAAATTGTTTTGTTTTCTATGTTTTTTTGATGAAGTTTTAAATAAATTCCAATAATAACCACTGTTAAAACTATACTTCCGGCTAAAGAATTATTGAAAGCAAAAATATTTCTATGAGTTAATAAATCCCTGATAATTCCGCCTCCAAGAGCTGTAAAAAATGCACTTAAAATAATTCCAAGCATATCAAGTTTATTTTTTACTCCTATTATAAATCCGCTTATAGCAAAAGCGATAATCCCTATAATATCCGCTATTTCTAACATTTTATTCTCTGTGCATGCGTTAGGGCAATTGCTATCGCGTCCGTAATATCAAGAGGTTTTATTTTTCCTTTGATATTCAATATTTTTTTTACCATGAAAGCGACCTGTTCTTTTTTTGCCTTTCCGTTTCCTGTAACCGCTCTTTTAACCTGTAAAGGAGTATATTCGGCAAAATTACCGTGGAGCTGCAAAATTCTAAGAGAAAGTGCCCCTCTAAACTGTGCAAGTTTCAAAACTGTTTTGGGATTATAGGCATAAAAAATATTTTCAACCGCAACTTCATCAATTTCTTTCTTTAAAATAAAATCAATGCCTTCTACAATTTCACTTAACTGATATTGAAGTTCTTTTTGCGTAATTTTTATAAATCCCGCATCTATTAATGACAAATTTGGCTTTGTATTAATTATTGCATAACCGCATCTAATTGTTCCCGGATCAATTCCCAATATTTTCATTCACACTTCTTTCAACTATTTTTCACATACCATTCACAACGTGAATAATATTAATAGACTTTTTTATTCCATTATGATAAAATAATATTCACATATATTTTCACAATATCTTCACACTGTGAAAAAAATTTTATTCACAAAGGATACATAATTTGCTGTTCGACAATATAAAAAATGAACTAAAAAGTGAAAATCTGTTGAATTATAATAAATTTATCAAAAAATTGGAATTCGATGAAGATAATTCAAATTCTTCAAAACTCATTATAAAAGCTCCAAACATTTATATAGCAAATTATATTAAAAGAAAATATTCAAAAAAAATATTGGAACTTTACAAAAAAGAAACCGGGATTGAAGCAATAGTTCAATTTACAACAAAAGAAATAAAACACAAAAAACATGAAGAAATAGAAGAACTTATAAATTCTAATCCTTCGGTACTTATACGTGAATATACATTTGAAAGCTTTATTCCGGGGCCTTCAAATCAGTTTGCTTATTCAGCTGCAAAAAGCGTTGCTGATAATCCGGGAAAAAATTATAATCCATTGTTTATTTATGGAGGCGTAGGCCTTGGAAAAACGCACTTAATAGAGGCAATTGGAAATTATTTAAAAAACAAAATCAAAATTGTTTATATAACCAGCGAACAGTTTATGAATGATTTTAGGGAAAATGTAAGGAATCATACAATGGACAGATTCCATGAAAAATACCGAAACTGCGACTGTTTATTGATAGACGACGTTCAATTTTTTGCAGGAAAAGAACAAACACAGGAAGAATTTTTCCACACATTTAACGAATTATACAGTCAAAAAAAACAGATATGTATGACATCTGACAGGCCTCCTAAAAAATTGCATGATTTGGTAGACAGGCTTAGAAATAGATTTGAAGCCGGACTGATAGCCGATATACAGCCTCCGGAACTTGAAACAAAAATAGAAATTATCAAAAAAAAATGTGAAATAAACGGCATTTATCTGCCCGAAGACGTAATAGAATTTATAGCAACACAACTTGACAGTAATATAAGAGAAATCGAAGGTATGATAATAAAGCTTCATGCACTTGCCAAACTGTTAGGAGTAAATGATATAAGTACCGATTTTGCAAAACAGGCGCTTAAAGAACATATAAAAGATAAAAAAGAAAATGTAACTCTGGAAGATATAATCAAATTAATTTCAAAAGAATTTAATATAAAACCAAGTGAAATAATATCAAAAAGCAGAAATCAGAATATAGTGGCGGCAAGAAGAACATCTATTTATTTGGCAAGGGAATTTACCAAGGAATCCACACCCATAATTGCAAAATATTTTGGTCTTAAAGATCACAGTGCGGTAAGTCATGCAATAAAAAGTTTTAACAAAAAATTAAAAGACGATAATGATTTTAGAATTAAAATAGAAGAACTTAAAAATAAAATCATTATCAAAAAAAGTGAATAATGTGAAAAAAGAAGTATTTCAAATTCACTCAAATTCTTCACAAATTTCGGGCTTTACAAGTAAAATTCACTTATTCAACATAATCTACTATTACTACTATAAAATAAATAAATAAAAGGAGAGAAAAAATGCATATCAAAATTCAAAAATCAGTTTTTGAAAGTATAATTAACCAAGTTGTTCCCTTTACAGAAAAAAAAGATAATACCCAGATAACTTCACATGTATTATTAATAGCAAATGAAAATCTCACATTACAGGCAACAGACAAAGAAATAGGGATAAAAATAAAAACAAACGCACAGATTCTCAAAGAAGGAAAAGCCACAATAAATGCAAAAAAACTAAGCGATATAATCAAAGCTTTAAAAAATAAGGAAATTGAAATAAAAAAAGTTAATGATCAAATAATAATAACACAGGAAACTTCTATTTATAAATTATCAACATTTGACGCAGAAGAATTTCCGGAATTTCCAAATCCGGATAATTTGAATAAATTAAATACTGATAAAGAAATATTTATAGACGCCCTAAAAAAAGTCTTTCCAGCTATTGATAACAACAATCCTAAATATGAATTAAACGGAACTCTTTTTGATATAAAAGAAAAAACAAATTTTGTATCTACTGATACAAGAAGACTGGCAATATATAAAACCAATGCCAAAGGTAAAGAAATAAAAATAATTATTCCAAAAAGAGCTGTAAGCGAAATAAAAAGAGTTTTTAACAATGATATGAATATTTTTTATGATGAAGTGTATTTAATATTAAAAGATGAAAATACACTGTTTTTTACAAAACTTATTAATGGTAAATATCCAGCTTATGAAAGAATTATACCACAAGACTTCAAATATAAACTGACACTTCCTAAAAATAAATTCTTATCACATTTAAAACAGATAAGTATTGTTTCCAACGAAGTAAAAATTACAATAAATAAAAATAAAATTACTTTTGAAAGTTTTGGAGATGAAACAATGGAGGCAAAAACAAGTTTTGAAATTAATACAGACGTAGAAAAATTTGTTTTTGCAGTAAACAGCAAATACATAAACGATTTTTTAAACGTAATTTCATCCGAAACATTTGAATTAAATTTAAATGAGCCAAATATTCCGTTTGAATTAAAAGAAAACAATTTTATTACAATCGTAATGCCCCTTAATATTTGATATAATATTAAATAAATAACTTATAAAGTATTTAAAAGGAATTTAATGGCAAAATATGGTGCGGAGAATATTAAAGTATTAAAAGGTCTTGAAGCCGTTAGAAAACGTCCTGGAATGTATATTGGAGATACATCGGTCAAAGGACTTCATCATTTAATTTATGAAGTGGTAGATAACGGTATTGATGAAGCAATGGCCGGATTTGCAACAGAAATAAAAGTTAAAATAAATAAAGACGGAAGCGCAATTATATCTGATAATGGAAGAGGTATACCAGTCGGAATACATCCGCAAGAAAAAATTCCAGCCGCTACTGTTGTTTTAACAGTTTTACACGCAGGCGGTAAATTTGACAATAAAACATATAAAGTATCAGGCGGTCTTCATGGAGTAGGTATTTCAGTTGTTAATGCACTTAGTAAAAAACTTATTATGACTATAAAAAGAGAAGGTAAAATATTTGAACAGACATTTGAAAAAGGAAAACCTGTAACAGAACTTGAAACAATAGGAAATACAAATAGAACCGGAACAATAATTCAATTTTGGCCAGACAGTGAAATTTTTGAAACAACAGAATTTAAAAATGATATTTTAATAAAAAGATTAAAAGATTTAGCGTATTTAAATCCTAATATTACTATATATTTTGAAAATGAAAATAACGGGGTTAAAGAAATTTACCATTTTGAAGGCGGAATCAGAGATTTTGTAAAAACATTAACTAAAAAAGAATGTCTGACAAATATTATTTATTATGATGAAAAATATTCAGACAAAGAAAAATCTATGGATGTTGAGGTTGCAATTTGCTATGATAGTGGATATGACGAAAAAATATTAAGCTTTGTAAATAATATAAAAACACCGGACGGAGGAACACACGAAAGCGGTTTCAGAGCAGGAATATCCAAAGCTGTTATAAATTATATCAATAGAAATATAAAATTAAAAGATAATATAAAAATTACCGGAGATGATGTAAAAGAGGGTATTAATGCAATTATAAGCATTAAAATGAGCGAACCGCAGTTCGAAGGTCAGACAAAAGGAAAACTTGGAAGCAGCTATGTAAAACCGATTGTTCAGAAAGTAACGTATGAATATTTAACAAGATATTTTGAAGAAAATCCCAATGTAGTCAAAATTATTTCAGAAAAAGCCATATCTGCTTCAAGAAGCAGGGTTGCTGCTAAAAGAGCCAGAGATTTAACAAGAAAACAAACTAAAATAGGTGTAGGGACACTTCCTGGAAAATTGGCTGATTGTCAAAGCAAAAATGCTGATGAAACAGAAATTTATCTGGTGGAAGGAGACAGTGCAGGAGGCAGTGCAAAACAGGGAAGAGACAGATATTTTCAAGCCATACTTCCGCTTAGAGGAAAAATTCTTAATACTCAAAAATCAACGGATGCGAAAGCATTGGACAGTGAAGAAATTAAAAATATAATTACAGCGCTCGGCACAGGAATAGGGCAGGATTTTGATGCTCAAAAAGTAAGATATAAAAAAATTATTATCATGACAGATGCAGATGTAGATGGAAGTCATATTCAAACTCTTATAATGACATTTTTTTTCAATCATCTAATAGAACTTATAAAAAGCGGATATTTATATATAGCACAACCTCCTTTGTATAGATACAAAAAAGGAAAAATTGAAAAATATCTTAAAGATGATAAAGAATTAAATGAATTTTTAATCGAACAGGGTATTAATGCGGTTGATATTCAAGGTGTAGGAAGGCCTGAATTAAAAGAACTTCTTAAAAATACGGCATTTTATAAACTTTTGCTTGATAAACTTTCAAAAAGATTTAATATTCCAGAAATAATCAGATATTTAATTGAAAATGGAAATATCGAAAAGCTTCCTGAATATTTGAAAAAATTTGGATTTAATATAGTTTCGCGTCAAGGTGATCATTATTATATTCAAACAAATAGAGGTTTGGAAGAAATTACAATTGATGAAAAATTATTAAATCATCTTTTGTTTATAGAAGCTAAAAAAGTTTATGAAAAATTAAAAGAATATAAAGATTTCGTTCAGGGCGATTATTTGGAATTATTAAATGAAGTTATTGCAAAGGCTAGAAAAGGAGCTCATATCCAAAGATACAAAGGTTTAGGAGAAATGAATCCTGATCAACTGTGGGATACAACAATGGATCCGGAAAATAGGGTATTAGTCCAGGTAACTATGGAAGATGCTGAAAATGCCGCCGGGCAGTTTGAATTATTTATGGGAAGTGAAGTAACTCCAAGAAGAGAATATATTCAGGCAAACGCAAAAGAAGTAGAAAATCTGGATGTATAAAAAATAAACAATGAAAAATGAAAAATTAAAATACGGTGAAAAAGAGATAATTGAATTTAATCCTGAAACAATGGAAATATGGCCAAATAAAAATAAAAAAAATTATTTAATTAAAATAACCCTTCCAGAATTTATGTGCAGGTGTCCAAGAAGCGGATATCCTGATTTTGCCACTGTTTATCTGGAATATATTCCTGGTGAGTGGGTGGTTGAGCTTAAAGCCCTTAAACTTTATATAAATTCTTTTATGAACAGATATATTTCGCATGAAGACAGTGCAAATGAAATTTTTGATACACTTTATAATAAACTAAAACCAAAAAAAATGAAAATTACAATGGATTTTAATCCGAGAGGGAATGTCCATACTGTAATTGAAATAGACAGTGAAAAGATTGAAAAATATGAAAATAACGGCACTAAAGAGCAATTATAAACCGACAGATATAGCAGTGGGAAGTGCAAGAAGCTGCTATTATGGTAAACATATTGTAACACCCGAAGATGCCGCCAGATGGGATAAAAAAAACGAACTTTTAAATTCAATCTTTAAAGCGGGGCATCATACGACGCTTATGCATTATCATTTTACATTTTTAATTGAAGGTATGAGCAGACTTTTAATCTGGAGGCTTTTGCATTCACATCCTTTTTATAATTCCGAACAGGTAAGCCAGCGTTATGCTAAAATGAAAATAGATAATTTTACTTATCCAAAAAATGCCGATAAACAAAAATGGCAGAAATATTATGAAGAAATGTTTAAATATTATGAAGAACTGATTGAAAAACTAACTCCGATTATTGAAAAAATTTTGCCTAAATTTCAAAAAAAATCAAGCCGAAAAAAAGCCCAGGAATTTGCAAGATATCTATTGCCCGTGGGTATGAACGCACATCTTTATCACACAATCAATGTTATTACAGCCCTAAGGTATATTGCTGCTGCTAAAGTTATCCCCGAAGCTAAAGATGAAGCAAAAGAATTTGCAAATCAGTTAAAACAGCAAATGCTTGAAATAGATGAAAATTTAGCTCCTTTAATAGAGTTTGCCGAAAATGAAAATGCAGTGTTTCCGGAAATAAATATAAAAAGAATAAAAGAAAAACATAATGTTAAAGAGAAAGTGAAAGTTTTTGATATTATAGATTATGATTTTGAGCTGAATACTAATTATGCAGGGGTTATGAGGCTTAGCAGTATGTATTTGGATGAATCAATACTTGGAAGTTTTAATTCATATATTAAATTATCCCTTTCAGCCGATGCCCAAAATCAAAGACACCGCCGTTCACCTGCCATTCGTCCAAAACTTGAAGATATTTATAAAAGGGATTTTTATATTCCGCCTGTTATTAAAAAAAATAATGAAATAAAAGAAATTTATTTAAAAGCAGTCCATAAAAGTTATAATTTTTTTGAAAAAGAGAGTGTTGTTTTAGGCTTTGGCGAAGCAGCATATGCACTTTTAAATGCGCATAATATAGAAATTATAGAACACGATGATTTCAATGAATTTGCGCATAAAGCGCAAATGAGGCTTTGTTTTAACGCACAGGAAGAAATATTCGATATAGTTTATGAACAGGTTAAACAATTAAAAAATGCAGGTGTTAAAGCAGCTGAAAATTTTTTGCCTCCGTGTGCTGTGAGATATAAAGAGGGTTTAAGACCTGTTTGTCCGGAAGGTGGGAGATTTTGTGGAGTGAAGGTATGGAAACTGGATTTTAAAGATTATAAGAGAATTATTTAAAGGTTTTTGATGCAGGAAATTTTTGAGAAAAGAATAAATAAAATAAACCCTGAAATTTTAAACGGGCTTAAAGAAAAAAAAGAATTTTCTTTTAGGATTAATAAATTAAGAGCGGGGTTGGAAATTATTGATGTATTAAAAGAAGACGGATATATCCCAAAACCTGTTGAATGGTATAAATATGCTTTTATTCTTCCTATTGAAAAACGTAAAAAAATAATTAAATCGTCTCCTTATACAAAAAATGAAATTTATATTCAAAATCTTTCGTCTATTATAGCGGCATTAAATCTTAATACAAAAGAAAACGACTGGGTTTTGGATCTGGCAGCAGCACCGGGTGGAAAAAGTCTGATATTCAGCGAAATGGCAAAAAAGGTAAGTGCGGTTGAGCCTGATAAAAAAAGATTTTTCAGAATGAAAAGAAATTTTAAAGAACACGGAGCAAAAAATATTCAAACATATAATAAAGACGGGCGTTTTGTATATAAAGCAACGGGAGAAATGTTTGATAAAGTGTTTTTAGACGCTCCCTGCAGCAGCGAAGCCCATATAGACGGGGTTGTAACCTGGTGGAATTTGAGAAGGGTTAAAAGATTTTCAAAACTGCAAAAAGAGCTTATTATTTCAGCATATGAATGTTTAAAACCAGGAGGTGTAATGATATATGCAACCTGTACTTTTTCTCCAGAGGAAAATGAAGAAAATATTGACTTTTTGTTAAATAAATATCCTAATGCCGAAATTTTAGAAGTAAATTTACCAATAAAAAATATTCAAGAAGGCATTACAAACTGGGAAAATAAAACATATTCAAACGAGGTTAAAAAAGCCGTTAGAATATTGCCTAAAGGGGCATATTCAGGATTTTTCTTTTGTAAAATAAGAAAAAATTAATGTTTAAATTTTTCTTTTGCTTCTTTTAAAGCTTCAATTACGTCGTCAATATTTTCGTATGGAATGTGTGCTTTCCAATCCGGTCTGCTTTCTTCTCCGTCAAGTGATATTCCGATACTGATTACAGGCTTTGAATTTTCGCCGTAAGGTTCGTGAATATTAGAAATAATGATAAGCCCCTCTTTTGTATGTGCAAGTGGAATAGTTTTTAATAATTGTGTTTTTTTCATAAATTTCCTTTATTCATTATATCATTTTTTAAGAATTTTTCTGTTTCTTTTTGAAGATGTTTTAAATCTTTTGAATTATCTATAACAAAATCTGCTTTTTGTTTTTTAGTTTCTATATCCAATTGGTTATTTAAAATAGATTTTACTTCTTTTATATCTGCATTATCTCTTTTTATAACCCTTTGAATTTGAATTTTTTTTGATGCATAAACTACTAAAACAGTGCTGAATTCGGGATAATTTTGTTTTTCAAAATAAAGCGGTAAATCGATAAAGTATTTAACGCCGTCTGATTCAAATTTTTGTGCTAAATCCAAAACTTCTTTTTTAACATCAGGTAAAATCAAATCTTCTAATATTTTTAGTTTTTCTTTATTGCTGAAAACTATTTCCCTCAGTTTTTTTCTGTTAGCGGTATTGAAAATTTGTTTAATGTGTTCTTTTTTTTCTTCAAAAACAGTTTTGCTTATTTTGTCCGCATCAATTATTTTGTATCCGTAAAGTTTCAATAGCGTTGCAACGGTACTTTTGCCTGTGCCTATGCCTCCTGTCAGGATTATTGCGTTTTTATATTTTGATAACATCTTTTATTTCTTCGAAAATATATTTTGGTAAATTGAATGCGCTTATCTGAATATCGGTTGTATAATATTCAGCGTTTTCCACAAAATCGCTTCGGTGTCTTATTATGTCGGCCTGAGGATGAAATTTTTTACTTGCGAAAACGAAAGGTTTTGCCGTTAAATTTTCATCGAGATAAAATCCCGGTATAACAATCCAGAATAATTTGCTTAATTTGGCAAATAAATCTCTATGGGTCAGACTTTTTGGAATGGTAATATAAATGCCGGTTTTACTCAGTTTTTTATAAATGTTAGCAATATCGCCGGGTTCGTTTTGAATAATTAAATCATAATTATCAGTTGTATCATCTGTAAAAATATCAAATTTTGCCATTGTGATTTTTTTAAATTCGTTTTTTAAATTTTCAGGAATCAGAATTTTTGTCCCCTCGCTTGTGCAGCCTCCGATAAGGGCCAGCATTTCATTTTTGATATTCATTTTTATTCCTTTGCTACTTTTAGCTAAATATAACAAAAAAATTCGAAATTGTAAAAATAAAATCGGCTATAATTTCAAATATAATTTTAAAAAAGGTTTGTAATGGTTGTTCATGTGTGTTGCAGTGTGGATGCCGGGTATTTTATAAAAAGATTAAAAGAGGATTTTCCAAATGAAAAAATAACCGGATTTTTTTATGATCCTAATATTCATCCGTATAATGAATTTAAGCTAAGAAGTATTGATACAAAAAGAATTTGTCAAAAACTAGGGGTTGAATTTGTTGAGGGGGACTATAATTATGAGGATTGGCTTAAAGCGGTTGAGGGAAAAGAAATGGAACCCGAAAAAGGCTCCAGATGCAGTATATGCTTTGATCATTCTCTTGAAGCCACCGCAAAATATGCTAAAAAACTGGGCGAAAATAAAATAACCACTTCGCTTCTTATGTCTCCTATGAAATCGGTTGATCAGATACAGTCGGTTGCCCAAAATATAAAGAAAAAATATGATATAGATTTTATTGTACCAAATTATAGAATTAAAGGCGGCACCCAGGCTCAGCAGCTTTTTGCAAAAGAAAATCAGGTTTACAGACAGAATTACTGCGGTTGTATTTACGGGCTTTTGAAACAAAGAAACAATAAAATTATACACGAGCTGATAATGCCGTATCCTTTTCAGGTTTTGCCCGCAAGTATAGAAGAAAAATTAAATTTTTATCAAAACAGGCTTGAGCTTGAAAAAAAACATATTGAATATAAGATTTTTAAGGAAAAATTTTTAAATTACAGACTTCTTAGCTCGGCTGTAAAATATAAAACGGAAAACGGAAAAATTAAAAATATAAATCATTATACGCTTTTTTATTCATATCTTGATAAAAAGCAGAGAGTTAAAATCGAATATGAAAAAAACGGAGCTGCTTTTGCGAACAGGGCACAGATTATTTTTCTAAAAGTTTCAAAAATTAATGAAATTTTGAATAAAAATTATTCTTTTGTCGAAGAATTTTATAAATTTCCGTTAAGTATTGAGGAAGAAATGAAAATTAGAAAAGAAATAACGAAAAACGAATATAATTTAAGCCCGATTATTATTGTGAATAATTTTGAAAATGTAAGGTATGATGTAGAAATTAAAGCGGAAATTTATGTAGATACACGTGAAATTTTGATATAATTTTTAAAAAAGGACAAAAATGGTTTTTGATGTAAATCAAATACAAGAAATACTTCCACACAGATATCCGTTTTTGCTTGTGGACAGAATTACAAATGTAAAACAGAATGAAGAAGTGGAAGGATATCTTAATATTTCAATAACAAATCAGGTATTTCAGGGGCATTTTCCGGGACATCCGATATATCCGGGAGTTTTGATTCTTGAGGGAATGGCGCAGGCTGGTGCTGTTTTGCCTTTTATTGTTTTGGGAAAACAGGAGCTAAAAAATAAAGTTGTGTATTTTATGAGCATAGACAAAGCCAAATTTAGAAAACCTGTAAGACCGGGAGATAAACTTGTATATAAAGTAAAACTGATAAAACAAAGAAAAACAATCTGGTTGCTTCATGGGGAATCTTATGTGGATAACGAACTTGCTGCCGAAGCGGAACTTAAAGCTATGATAATGGATAAATAACATATGAAAGCGGTTATAAAAGGCGCAGTAGGAAAGAATTGTACGATAGGAATCGGAGCGCTGATTGATCAAAATGTTGAAATAGGGGATAATTGCGTTATTGAGCCTTATGCTGTAATTACAGGTTATACAAAAATAGGAGAAAATAATCATATATTTTCTCATGCGGTTATAGGAAGCGATCCGCAGGATTTGAAATATCACGGAGAAAAAACAAAGCTTATAATAGGCAGTAATAATAAAATAAGGGAATTTACATTAATTAATCCGGGCACAAAAGGCGGCGGCGGAGTAACTGAAATAGGGGATAATAATTTATTAATGGGATATGTGCATGTTGCCCATGACGTAAAAATAGGGAATAACTGTATTTTAGCAAATGCCGCTACCCTTGCGGGGCATATAGTCTTAGAAGATTATGTTGTAATCGGAGGGATGACGCCGATTCATCAATTTGTGAAAATCGGAGAATTTGCAATGATAGGGGGAGCCAGCGCATTAGCGCAGGATATTCCGCCTTATTGTTTGGCTGAAGGAAACAGGGCAAAACTCAGAGGCCTTAATTTAACAGGCCTTAGAAGAAGATTTAATAACAGAAAAGATATTGATGCTCTCAAAAAGGCATATAAAGAACTTTTTGAAAGTGGAAAAGCTTTAAAAGAAGTGGCTGAAAAATTAATAAAATTAAATGATAATAAATATGTAAAACATTTATCGGAATTTGTTTTAAATTCAAAAAGGGGAATACCGTATGATAGAAAAATGTAGTTTTTGCGGAAGTGTGGAAACAGAAGAAAATCCGCTTCTCGCATCTCCTGACAATAAAGCTTTTATTTGTAAAAATTGTGTTTTGTCGGCTTATGAAATTATTATGGGCTCAGTAAAACCGGAATCTGTTCCGAAAGAGTTAAAATTATTGGCGCCTAAAGATATTAAAAAACATCTTGATGAATACGTAATAGGTCAGACAAGAGCTAAAAAAATAGTCTCTGTAGCGGTTTATAATCATTATAAGAGAATTCTTTTTGGTACTAACAGTGATGTTGAAATTCAAAAATCAAATATTTTAATGATAGGGCCGACAGGAAGCGGTAAGACATTAATCGCAAGAACACTTGCAAAACTGCTCGATATTCCTTTGGCTATTGCCGATGCAACTTCTTTAACAGAAGCCGGTTATGTAGGCGAAGATGTTGAGAATGTTTTGGTAAAACTTATTCAGGCAGCTGACGGGGATATAGAAAAAGCTCAAAGAGGAATAGTGTTTATAGATGAAATAGACAAAATTGGAAGAAAAAGTGAAAATCCTTCAATTACACGTGATGTAAGCGGTGAAGGGGTTCAACAGGCACTTTTGAAAATAATTGAGGGCAGTTTGGTAAATGTACCTCCTCAAGGGGGAAGAAAACATCCTCATCAGGAATTTTTACAAATAGACACTACAAATATTTTATTTATCTGCGGCGGTGCGTTTGAAGGGCTTGACGGTATTATTCAAAGACGGCTTGAAGGTGCTACCGTAGGATTTTTAGGCAAGACTAAAAAGAAACTTACCAAAGATGATGTTTATTCGCTGGTGGAACCCGAAGATTTGGTTAAATACGGTCTTATTCCGGAGATTATAGGAAGGCTCCCTGTAATCGCCACTTTAAAAGAACTTGATAAAAATGATTTGATCAGAGTATTGACAGAACCTAAAGATGCGCTTATTAAACAATATAAAGCACTTTTTGAACTTGACGGTGCAACACTTGAGTTTGAAAAAGAAGCGCTTGAAGCTGTTGGAGATATGGCTATTAAAAGAAAAACAGGGGCAAGAGGACTCAGGGCTATTTTGGAAGAAGCGATGGTTGATATAATGTTTAATTTGCCGGAATACAGGGGATATAAAATAATTATTACAAAAGATGTTATTGAAAAAAGAGTGGATCCTATTTTAATAAAAAAGGAAAAAAATGCTAAATAAATTTTTAGGACTTTTTAGCAGTGATTTGGCAATTGATCTCGGAACTGCAAATACATTAGTCAGTATAAAAGGAAAAGGAATTGTGATAAATGAGCCGAGTGTCGTTGCAATAAGAGAGAATAAACATAAAAATAAAGTTTTGGCGGTTGGAAAAGAAGCAAAAGAAATGATAGGGAAAACTCCGAAAAACATTGTCGCGATAAGACCTATGAAAAACGGTGTTATCGCAGATTTCAGTGTAACGGAAGAGATGATCAGATATTTTATTCAAAAAGTCCATAACAGAAAAAGTTTAATCCGTCCTAGAATTGTAATTTGTGTGCCTTACGGGCTAACTCAGGTTGAAAGAAAAGCTGTACAGGAATCGGCAATGAGCGCAGGAGCCAGAGAAGTATATTTAATAGAAGAGCCTATGGCAGCGGCAATAGGAGCAGGGCTTCCCGTTAAAGAGCCTCAGGGCAGTATGGTTATTGATATCGGCGGCGGAACTACAGAAATAGGGGTAATTTCTTTGGGGGGACTTGTGGTGAGCAAATCGGTGAGAATTGCCGGGGATAAATTTGATAAATCAATCGTTGATTATATAAATAAAAAATATAATCTTGTAATAGGTGAAAGAACGGCGGAAGAAATAAAAATAGAAATTGGCAATGCGGTTAAACTTGAAAAAGAACTTCAAATTTTGGTAAAAGGTAAAAATAGAATTTCAGGACTTCTTGAAACAATTACTGTTACGAGTGAAGATATAAGGGAAGCTTTAAGAGAACCTATAAAAGAGCTGGGAGAAGCTTTAAAAGAAGTTTTAGAAGAAACACCGCCGGATTTGGCAGGTGATATTGTAGAAAACGGAATTATTTTGACAGGGGGCGGAGCGCTTCTCAGGGGTCTTGACAAATATTTCAGTGATTTGGTTTCTTTGCCTGTGTATGTTGCGGAAGAGCCTCTTTTAGCTGTTGCAAAAGGCACAGGTGTTGCCCTTGGTCAAATTGAAATACTCTCAAGTATAAATGAATAAAAGATATATTCTTCTTTTTTCTTTTTTAACTGTTATATTTTTCTCTATTTCTTTTGTTAAGACATATACAATAAATTTTGCAAATTTTTTAAAACAAAATATAAATAACAGTGTTCTCTCAGTTGATCATACATTATATTTATATATTAATCAGGCTGATAAAATAAAAGAATTAAAAAAAGAAAATGTAATATTGAATAAAAAAATATCTCTTTATGATTCGTTTTTTGCAAATTGTAAAGATTTAAAAAAATTTAAATTTATAAAAGATTCCCATTTAATTTTTACAAAAACTATTTCTTATGCCGCACTTCCGGATTTTTCCAAAATTTATGTCGATTATTATAATCAAAAATATCCGGAAGGTTTGGTTTATAATAATTTAGCAGCCGGTGTTTTAATAAAAAAAATAGGGCATTATTCTCTTGGACTTTTAAATTCCAATTCTAAAACTTCATATACGGTTTTAATAGGAAAAGATAAAATCCCGGGTATTTTTTATGGCGGTGGGTACATTATAAAATATATTCCCAAATTTAAAAAGATAAATATAGGAGATTTGGTCATTACGAGCGGACTTGACGGTATTTTTTACAAAGGTGCCAAAGTTGGAATTATTAAAAGTATAAAAAATAAAAAACTTTATCAAGAGGCTAAAATAAATGTGTTTTATAATAATTTAAATCCGGGATTTTTTTATGTAGTGAAAAAAAATATTCAAATAAAAGGAATAACTGACGGAGTATCAAAACATTAATAAACGGTGTTAAATTTTACAGATTATTTCTATGATTTCAATTCTCTGTTCGTAAATTTCCGGAAATATAAAAGAATTTTTATTAATCGGAGGAAAATTTCCTCCTTTTGTTTTTCTTTCACTGGGTGCTAAAAGTATTTTCATAACTGTACTATGAAAATAGTGTTTTCTCTTTGAACCTCAATTAAAGCGTCTCTTCTGTTTAATCCTTTTAAAAGTTTGGTTATTTCATTAATTGATGAAATATTAATCCATTTTTGTGTTTTGATTGTTTTTATTCTTTTGACTATGTCTCCTCTTT
Organism: uncultured Nautiliales bacterium; assembly: GCA_964410645.1. GTDB lineage: Bacteria > Campylobacterota > Campylobacteria > Campylobacterales > Nautiliaceae > JALTBU01. The sequence continues at coordinate 11,667 of CAYPHV010000016.1, read as the reverse complement.
GTAGACCTATTAATGCTGCGTAGGAATTTGGTCTAATATTGGCAATTACAACTTTTGTTCCTTTTTGTTTTAATATTACACCTTTTAAACTTTCAATATTTTGTATTTTTTTAATTTTTGTTTTAAGCGTTTTTAATGTTGCTTTTATTGTTTTGAATGTTCCGTTTCTGTAAATTTTTAACGTAACTTCTGATCCGGCTCCTTTGAAAGCAATTTTATTTCTGAGTTCTCCGGCATTGCTGACATTTTCTCCGTTGATTGCAACTATTATATCTCCTGGTTTCAATCCCGCCTGTGCGGCGGCTGAATGAGGTTCAACCTTGTTTATTAATACCCCGTGGCTAATTCCGTATAATTTTGTTTTGCCGGAACCTACGTTACTTATCATAACTCCTAAATATCCACGTACGACTTTTCCTTTTTTAATAAGTGACGTTACTACAAATTTCATCATATTACTTGGAATGGCAAATCCGATTCCATTATTTGCTCCGCTTCTTGTAAGAATAGCGGAATTAATTCCTATTAATCTTCCTTTCATATCCACAAGAGCCCCTCCGCTGTTTCCGGGATTTATTGCGGCATCCGTCTGAATAAAATTTTCATATGAGTTAAGCCCTATGGAGTCTCTATTTAATGCGCTTACAATTCCGGCTGTTACGCTTTCTTTAAGTCCGAACGGATTTCCTATCGCAAGCGTTAAATCTCCTACTTGCAGTTTAGCGGAATCGGCAATGGTAACAGGCTTTAAATTGTCGGCTTTTATTTTTATTACAGCCAAATCTGTTTTAGGGTCGCTTCCGATAAGTTTTGCTTTGTATATTTTTCCGTCTATTGTTTTAACTGTTATTTTGGTAGCAGCACTTACTACATGATAATTGGTGACAATATATCCGTTTTTAGAAAGAATTACGCCGCTTCCGAGTGCATATTCTTTTCTTTTTTGGGATTTATTCTGATTATTCCCAAAAGGTCCAAAAAATCTTTTAAAAAGCGGATCATTAAAAAATCTTTGGAAATTTTCCGGATATTTTACTTCTATAACTTTTTCAGTGGAAATGTTTACAACACTTGGAATTACTTTTTTTACAATTGGTGAAAAAGATAAAATCATTCCGTTTTGATTCGGCGAAATTCTTTTTAAATTGGAATTATCCACATTTAAATGAATATTTCCTGCAAACAGTGCAATACTTAAACCTGTGGCTAATAATAATTTCTTCATAAATACTCCTTGGATGTTTGATTTTCCATATTGTATCTTTACGAAGTGAAAATAAGGTTAATGAAAATTTAAGTTAATATTAATTTACCACCAGGCGAGAATGTTATTTTCCGTAGAATCCGGCTTTTTAAACATATGATAAATATATCTTGCAAACATATCTGTTTCTATATTTACTTTTGTTTTGGGTCTATAATATTTAAAAATAGTGTTTTCAAATGTATGAGGAATAATGGTAAGTCTAAATCTGTCTGAAAAAACATCATTAATGGTTAAACTTACGCCGTCAATTGCAATACTTCCCTTAGGGGCAATAAATTTCATTATTTTTGTATCGGTTTTTATTACACTCTGGTAGGCATTTTTATCTTTTTTTATTTCGAGTATTTCCCCTGTTGCATCAATATGCCCTTGTATCAGATGTCCGTCAATTTTATCTCCGAATACCAAAGCAGGTTCAATATGAACAAATTTGCCGTTTTGATAATTTTCAAGAGGGATAATTTTTTGAGTTTCAGGAGAAAGTTCTACTTCAAATCCGTTTTCAAAAATTTTTATAACAGTAAGACAAACCCCGTTTACCGCTATGCTGTCTCCTATTTTTGGAATATATTTTGAAATTATTTGTAATTTATTGTTACTGAAATTTTTTACTTTTCCTATTTCTCTTATTAATCCGTTAAACATTAAAAATATTCCTTTATTAGTTTTTTTATATTTTTGGGATCGGTCTGTTCGTTTATTTTATTTCTGAATTCACTTGCTTTTTTGATTCCTTTTGAATATTTATGAAGATGTTTTCTAAATAAAATAACTCCGTATTCCCCATACCATTTTATCATTTGATCAAAATGTTCCATTATTATTTCTTTTTTTTGATTAGGGGTAATATTTCCTTTTTGTTTCATTTCAAGAAAAATCCACGGTTTGCCTATCGCCCCTCTTCCTATTGCCACACCTTTTGCACCGGTGTATTCCAAAACATATTTGGCTTTTTCATAAGTCTTTATGTCTCCGTTTGCAATTACAGGAATATTTACGGCTTTTACAACTTTTTCTATTTCTTTATAATCGGCTGTTCCTTTATACATTTGCAAAACCGTTCTTGCGTGTACTGTCAAAAAACTGATGCCTAAATCTTCAAGCATTTTAGCGTTGTCTGTTATTGTGATTTTTTCGAACCCGAGTCTGATTTTGGCACTTACGGGTTTTTTTGATGTATTAACAATAGTTTGAACAATATTTTTTAAAATTTCTTTATTTTCGTCTTTTAGTAAAATACCGCCGAATCCGCTTCTTCTGGCTTTTTTAACCGGACATCCCAGATTGATATCTATTCCGTCAATTTCTTTTATATTATTTATAATTTCTACCGCTTTTTTTGTATTTTCTATATTATTGGCTGCTATTTGAATAAAAAAAGGTTTTTCTTCCTGTGATTTCATCATTTTTTTTGTTTTTTCATTATTAAAAATAATGGAATTTACATTAATCATTTCGGAAAAGCTTATATCGCATCCGAATTTATTTACAACGTTTCGAAACGGTAAATCTGTATATCCGGCGAGCGGAGCTAAAAAAAAGAGATTAGATGAATCTTGCAGATTCGATATATTCATCAATATCCATTTTTTTTGTATTTTTTAATATAAGATAATATTCAAAAAATTTTAAATTATTTGCCTGAATTATATCTTTTGCCAGTTCTATATGTTCATATTTTAAAGCCAGATAGCTTTTTCCCCATTTTAGAGGGTCTAAAATGTCAAGTTCTATATCCGGAGTTTTTGTTCCATATATTTTTTTTGCTGTTTCAATTTCTTCTTTTGGAGTAAGTTTTGTTCTTTCTAAGAGTAATTTTAAATGTTCGTCCTGGATATGATTTTCAATTATTTCATATGTAATATCATAAGAATATTTTAAAATATCATCAATAGGGGCAGTTTTGGAAAAAATATAAAATGCTTCTTTTTTGAGTTCTTCATTCTTAAATTTTTTTAACACTTCTTTTGCATAATTCGGATTTTTATTTAGCCTGTTTTTTACATTCATAATGAACCACGGGTTGTTTCCATTTAATTTATATTTTCCGATTTCTATAACTTCGCCTTTTAACAGATTATTTATATCCTGTAAAAATTCAAAATTTTCTATTTTTTGGGGTTTTATGGACAGTCCTTCTATGTTCTCGCTGAATTCATTAATTTTATTCAGTATTTTAACTGATTTGACAGAAGTGTTATAAAATATACGGTTTTTTATATTATCTAAAATTATAATAATATCTTTTTGGATATTTCTTTTATAAATATATGTTTTGAAATGGATAATTAAGAAAAATATAACGGTAAAAAATAAAAATATACTTAAAAATAACGCAGTCCATACAGCATTTGGAAGTGTCATATTTATTCCGGCCAGTGATAAAGTGGTAAAAGCGTTATTTTGTATATATACCAGTAAAGATAAAATTGCTATTAAAATGATACTTGAAATAATATATTTTTTCATTTATTCTTTTTTTCCTTTTCTATAATTTCTCTACATATTATACAATATTTTGCGTGAGGTTTTATTTTTAGCCTTTCTTCATCTATTTTTTCTTCACACATTTCGCATATTCCGTAAGTTCCGTTATCTATTTTTTTAAGTGCTTCATTAATTTCTTCAAGTTCTGTTTTTTGATTTAAATATATTTGATAATCCCTTCCGCTGTCCCTATTTACGGCGGCCATATCTGTTTCGTCGTTTATTTCACATCTGTTTATATCGTTTATATCGTTTGTAATATTTAAAAGAATTTTTTTTAATTCCGCTTTTCTTAATAATAATATTTCTTTAAAATGTTGAATATTGATACTCATATTTTTCTCCTTATTTATGATAGGGATGGTGATTTTTTATACTGAGTCCTCTGTAAATTTGTTCAAATAAAACCAGTTTTGCTATTTTGTGGCTCATTGTGAGCGGACTTAATGAAATTAATTTTCCGTTTTTTTTAAAACTGTTGTCAAAACCGTATGCTCCGGCTATAAAAAAATTAATTGATGAATGCTCAAAAATTTTTGAAAATTCATAACTGTCCATTAATTTTCCTTCCGGAGATAAAATAACATTAATCCCGTTTTGAATATATTTTTTAAAAATTTCGGAATATGTTTTTTTTGGGTCTTCGCTCTTTGCCAATTTTTTAGAAAACAGCGTAAAATCTTTTACAGTCGCAAATTGAGTGGATTTTTTTATAAATCCTTCAATTTCTTTTTTATAATCTTCTCTTTTTTCTATTGAATATACATTTATTTGCATAAATTTCCCATAAATAAAATTTCACGGAATTTTATCATAAATTTAATATTAATTTAGTAACAAAAATGTTTAAAAAATTTACAGATGTCTGAAGCTATTACTTTATAAGCAGCGTTTTGTATATTATCATTTAGTTTTACACCTCCTATGACGGCTACGGGATGTAAGGAATAATCGATTAATTCTTTTATTTTTTCTCCTAAAATATTATCGGTTTTTTTTGTGGAAGTTTTTCTATATGCCCCAAGTCCGATGTAAGAAAGAGGCAATTTGTTGGCTTCAAGAATTTCCTGTTTATTGTGTGTGGATAAACCGACAATTTTAGCGGGGGATTTTGAACCGTAATTTTTTAATAAATTTATTATTTTGTATCTGTCCATGCTGAATTTATCGCATAATTTTTCCAAATCTGTTTGTCCTATATGAATTCCATCGCAAAAAGGCAGCAATTCAACTGTATCATCTATAATAAGGGGCTTTTCCCAGTATTTTTTTATTTCTGTCAGTCTTTTTAATTTTTCCCCGGTTTGTGAGTTTTTGTCTCTATACTGCATAAGAGAAGCGTTTAATTCGTTTGAAACGCTGCAGAAATCCTTTATTGACATATTGTATTTTTTTAGAGCTTCCCAGTCAAGAAGCGCATAAATGGCCATTATGCACTTTTTAAGGAATATTTTAATAAATTTCCTATTGTTTTTTTGAGTTTATTTCTTTTTACCACCATATCAATAAGTCCATGCTCCAGCAAAAATTCGGCTCTTTGAAAACCTTTTGGCAAATCTTCCCCTATTGTCTGTTTTATCACTCTGGGTCCGGCAAATCCGATCATGGCGCCTGGTTCGGCAATGATGAAATCTCCCAGAAAAGCAAAACTTGCACTGACTCCTCCGAAAGTAGGGTCGGTAAGAAGTGAAATATACGGAAGTTTATGTTCGGCTAATGTTGCAAGTGCCGCGGATGTTTTTGCCATTTGCATAAGTCCGAATGTGCTTTCCTGCATTCTGGCCCCCCCGCTTGCCGAAACAATGACCAGGCCTTCGTCTTTTTGTATGGCTCTTTTAACGGCTCTGACTATTTTTTCACCTTCCACACTTCCTAAACTTCCGCCCATAAAAGAAAAATCAAATACTACAAGCTGGATTGGAATACTATTTATTTTGCATTCTCCTGAAATTGCAGATGATTTTCTGGAGGTTTTTTTATAATTGTCCTCTATTCTTTTTTTGTAGCTTTTTTGATCAACGAAATTCAAAGGATCATTCGGTTGTAAATTTGTATCAAATTCTGTAAATGTTTCTTCATCCGCCAATAATTTTATTCTTTCATCGGCGTTCATTCTGAAATGGTAACCGCATTTGGGACAGGTATTGTTTTGTTTTTGAACTTCTTTATAAAAACTGATAGCCGAACAGGCCGGACATTTTATCCATGTTGTTGATTTTTCTTCTTTTGAAGGCTGCTTTTTTTTAAATTTTTTCAAAAAATTTCCTAATCCCATTTTTATTCCTTTATTGTATTAAGAACTTCTTCCAAATCTTTTTTTATAGGGCTCATAACAATCAATTCATCTTCGAAATGCCAAAAACAGTGACTGTTGTAAAATTTTGCAGCGGCTATATCAAATTCTCTTATTTCGCCTTTATAAATAACGGCTTTGCTGGCTTCGCCGTAACAAAGACTGAGGCTAAGGGACCCCGGGGCTCTGAATTTAAAATTATGTCTGCAGAGTTTTTCTACTATTTTTGGGTTTTGATAAGCTTTTTCGAAAATAATAACATCATGTCTGAAATTTGATTTAAACGGTTTTCTGAATAAATTATCAAATACTCTTTTTTCTTTGGTTTTTATGAAATAATCCCCATTGCTTAAATTAACCACTACCGCGGCGGTATCTTCAAAATATATGCTTGCCCCGAAATAAGGAATATGGTTTGATACATTATAACTTCCGTCAATTGGATCTATGATGATTCTTTTGTCTTTTCCGTTATCTACGAATCCTATTTCTTCGGAAAAAATGTTTCCGAATTCACTCAATTTTTCAACAAATATTTTTTCGGCGATTAAATCTATATTTAAACTTCTGTCCCCTCCAAATCCGATACCTTTTGAATCAAATAAATTAGATTGTTCATGCAAAGCCCTTATAATTTTTAAAGAGCAGCATAAAGAGGCATCAACAAAATCGTCTGCTAAACTCATTTTCTTTTTCCTAATTCAGTCCAAGACATTGGACTAAAATTTTTGTCATATACGCTGGGGGTTCCTTGGACTTGAAGTTCGGCTGCCGCTTTTTTTGATTTTGACAATTCATTATTAAACTGTCCGATTTGTTTTTTTGTAGGATGAAAGTTTTTCCATTCATTGCTTCCGCCTAAAACTGCCTGCATTCTTTTTGCCTTTTCCTGATTATTTTTGCCTGCAAGAACGTAATAGCTCATTTTTTTGGTATCTTTATGATATGAAAGTGGTAATAAAATTACATGAATGGTATAATCTTTTTTTAATACATCTTTTTTTTCTCTTTCCATCATTCTGCAAAATGGACATTGCGGGTCTGTTACAATATATAAAATTGTTTTACCTTTTCCAACTGTAAACAGTACGCCGTTATTAACAATTGCGGCATTTTTAGGAAAATTGGGAATCAACATCTGACCGTTATTTTTAAGCACTCTTCCTATAATGGTATATTTTTTGTTTTGCGTTACATATATAAGGCCTCTGCCTCTTTTCGTATCTATTTCTATTATATAAAAGCCGTTTTTTAATGTAGCTTTTGTTTTTATTTTTCCATTTTTTATAAGTGGTGCTATTTGATTATAAATAGGCGTTGATTTTAAAACTTCAACTGTTTTGTTTTGAGGTAAAATTTTGTCGCTTGCAAATAAACTTGCCGCTATTCCTAAACTTAAAATAAATTTTTTCATTAAATCTCCTTAATTTTTTTTAATATTTTTTCTACTTTTTCTTTTGGATTGTCACTTTTGTAAACAGGTCTTCCAACTACTATAAAATCAACCAAATTTTCTTTTGCCGTCTGTATATCCGCCACTCTTTTCTGATCTCCTGAGTCTTCTCCAAAAGGTCTAATCCCTGGCGTTAGTGTAATAAAATTTTTGTTTGTAAGCGTTTTTATTCTTTTGCTTTCAAATACGCTGCATACAACCCCGTCAAGACCCGCTTTGAAAGAAAGTTTCGCAAATTCTTCTGTTTTTTTAGAAACGCAGGAACCGTAAATTTTATAAAATTCTTTATCGTCAAAGCTTGTAAGAGCCGTAACCGCCAATACAGCCGGCCTTTTTTTGAATTTTTCAATTCTTTCTCTAACTGCTTTTAGAGCATTTATGCCCGCACTTGCATGTACATTAAACATATCAATGTCAAGTTTTGCCATCTCTTCCGCCGCATCCGCCATAGTATTTGGAATATCATAAAGCTTCAAATCCAAAAAAATATTATATCCTAAGTTCTTTAACTGAGCTATAAATTTGTTATTGTCCCTTATATAACTTCTAAAACCTATTTTAAGCCATATATCACCTGCATATTCTTTTATTTCTTTGGCCAGGTCTAAATTTTTTTCTTTTGTGGGAGCATCCAAAGCTATACATAATTTCATCGGATTCATAAATCTACCTTTGGAAGCGTTATTCCTCTTTGGCCATGGTATTTTCCTTTTTTATCGGCATAACTTGTTTCGCATATATTATCTGCACCCAAGAATACCAATTGAGCGATCCCTTCGTTTGCATAAATTTTTGCGGGAAGAGGAGTGGTGTTGCTTATTTCAATAGTAATATTTCCTTCCCATTCAGGTTCAATCGGTGTGACGTTTACAATGATGCCGCATCTTGCATATGTGCTTTTCCCCACACAGATAGCAAGCACGTCTCTTGGCATTTTGAAATATTCTACGCTTCTGCAAAGAGCAAATGAATTTGGAGGGATAATACAGTCTCCTTTTGTTTGTACCACGTTTGCATTGTCAAAATTTTTCGGGTCTACCACAGTGGAATTAATATTTGTAAAAATCATAAATTCATCACTGACTCTTATATCGTAGCCGTAAGAACTGACTCCATAGCTTATTATTCCTTTTCTTACCTGTTCTTCTTCAAAAGGTGTAATCATTCCAAAATGTTTAACCATTTTACGTATCCATTTATCTGATTTTACGCCCATTAATTTCCTTTGAAAAATTTTTAACTTTTTAGAATTATATCAGATTTATGCTATCATTTTATACTAAGTGTTTAATGTCAGTATAAGGAGAATAAAGTGGATTATAAAGAAATAAAAAAAATATTGGATGCCTTTGATAAGTCAAAAACAAATGTATTGGAACTTGAAACTGATAAATTTAGAATTTATCTTGATAAAACAATCACTAATCAAATATCAAATATTTCGAATCAGCCGGTTAGACCTGCGCAAACGGCGAATATTGAAAACGCATCCGCTGTTCAAAAAGTAGAGGCAAAAGCAGAATGTAAAGTTGAAGGAGATATTATAACCTCTCCTATGGTTGGAACTTTTTATCAGGCTCCAAGTCCGGATTCCCCGGCTTATGTAAAAGTCGGAAACAAGGTTAAAAAAGGTCAGATTTTATGTGTTATAGAAGCTATGAAGATTATGAATGAACTGGAAGCCGAATATGATTTGGAAATTTTGGAAATTTTGGTGGAAGACGGGGAACCTGTTGAATTTGACACACCGTTATTCAGAGTAAAAAGGCTTGAGTGATGAAACTTAAAAGAATTTTAATAGCAAACAGGGGGGAAATTGCCCTAAGGGCAATCAGAGCGATTCATAAACTTGGAAAAGAAGCTGTATGTATTTATTCTACGGCGGATAAAGATGCGGCTTATCTCAGGTTTGCTGACGGAGCTATTTGCATAGGGCCGGCCCAGTCGAATAAAAGTTATTTGAATATACCGGCAATAATTACCGCAGCCAAAATGAGTGAATGTGACGCTATTTTTCCCGGATACGGATTTTTAAGTGAAAATCAGACATTTGTAGACATATGCAATGCCCATAATATGGCTTTTATAGGCCCGGGTTTGGAAGTTATGGAACTTATGGCCAATAAATCACAGGCCAAAGAAATAGTTAAAGCCGCGGGAGTGCCTGTAATTCCAGGCAGCGTCGGGGCTATTGAGAATATTGATCAGGCAAAAAAAGTGGCAAAAGAAGTCGGTTATCCTATAATTTTAAAAGCAGCCAGCGGAGGCGGGGGAAGAGGTATGAGGGTCGTTGAAGACGAAAGTTATCTTGAAAATGCTTTTTTAGCGGCAAGCAGCGAGGCTGAAAGTGCTTTTGGCGATCCTACTATTTATATGGAAAAATATATTGAAAAACCAAGACATGTTGAAGTTCAGATTTTAGGTGATAAACACGGTAATGCTATACATTTGGGAGAAAGAGACTGTTCTTTACAAAGAAGACATCAAAAGCTGATAGAAGAATCACCTGCAATTATTCTGGATGAAAAAACCCGCAATAAATTACATGAAACAGCTGTAAAAGTGGTAAAATCTATTGGTTATTATTCTGCAGGTACGATAGAATTTTTGGTAGATAAAAATTTAAATTTTTATTTTATGGAAATGAATACAAGACTTCAGGTTGAACATCCGGTAAGCGAAATAGTAAGCGGGATAGATTTGGTGGAATGGATGATAAAAGTGGAAGAGGGCGAAAAAATACCGTCTCAGGAAGAGATTAATATAAAAGGACATGCGCTTGAGTGTAGAATACTGGCTGAAGATCCCGATAAATTTATACCAAATCCGGGTAAAATTCAAAAGCTTTTTTTACCGGGCGGAAGAAATGTGAGGGTTGATACCCATATTTATTCGGGGTATATTGTGCCTCAGTATTATGACAGTCTTATTGCTAAAGTTATTACATATGGTAAAGACAGAAACGAAGCTATTGAAATTATGAAAGAAGCTTTGAGGGAATTTAAAATAAGCGGGATTAAAACAACAATTTCGTTTCATTTAAAAATGCTTGAAAGTGAAGATTTCTTAAATAATAATTATGATACCAAATATTTGGAAACTAAGGGACTTGCTTAAAATTCTTTAAGCTTCCTTTTAAATCTCCTATTTTTAGGACGTTTTTTACCATTCCATCTAATGTAACCCAGTTTTTTGGATTGATCACCAAATACAAAATTCCTTTGTCTCCGGCAAAAATTTTATTAAATAAATTTGCTTTAATATAAATACCTTTTTGTTTAAATATATGCTGAATATTGCTTAGTTCCCTGCCTTTTGGAAAATTGACTTCTATTTTTCCGTCTTTTCTTCTTCCCCCCAATGCGTAAAAAAAATATGTTTTATTGTAATTTTTAATAAATTTTGGAAGATTGAAATATAATGATAAAACATCTTGATTTGTAAAATAATCAATTGTTGAATTATTGTCCAGTTTTCCGTTTTTATATCTTATTTTGTTAATTACGTTTTTTTTAAAAATATAAATTGTTTTTATTTCTTTTTTGGTATTTTTTCTAACGGTAATATATTTTTGAGGATATAAAATACCTTTTTTTACAATACCTATAGAAATATAACGGTTTTGGAGATGTTTTGAAATAGTGCCTGCGAATCCTGTAAATTTTGAACTTGTTTTTATAATATAGTTTGTTTTATTTTTTTCAAAATATCCATGTGCTATGCCTATTGTTCCAAACCAGCCGTATTTTGCAGTATACGTGGCCTGTATGTTAAATGCAAAAGTAAAAACAGCAATAAAAATAAGCGTTTTTTTCAAGATATTTCCTTTTTTATAATTATACAAAATAAAAATCAGTTTCTTTTTATAAAAAAATTCTTAAGCTTGTTTTAAGCTTTTAGTATTAAAATTTTATAAAAAGGTTTCGAGTTTATATTTCTAAGGCTAGTCTATGAAATATAAACCGATAGGGTTTAACTGGAAACGGTTAGGCCTCCCCGGCTTGGAAAGAAACCCAAACTCTTATCCTATTAGGGTATTTTCAAGCTCGGAATATATCTTAATAGGAGGAAAAAATGACATAAATACTTTTATTTTAATCTTCAAATTTTTACATTTAGTATGATTATTGCATTGTTTAATACATAAGGAGTTATTATGAAAAAAAT
>CAYPHV010000015.1:0-31515 GCA_964410645.1 uncultured Nautiliales bacterium | reverse complement strand
AGCTCATCAATGGATAGAATGTAACTTGTTCAGTTAACAAACTGTCTATGATATCGAGATCTCTTTCAAGGCTTGCTTTTGTTTGTGTCGGCATATTAAAAATAAGGTCCACATTTAATGTATTGAATTGACCCATAGCATTTTTTAATCTTTTCTTAATTTCTTCACCGCTGCCATACTTATGATATCTCCCTATTTTTTTAAGCAGATTGTCATCAAAACTCTGAACACCCACACTTAGTCTGTCAACTTTTATATCCTGCAAAAGTTTTATATTTTCATCGGTTAAATGGTTAGGATTAGTTTCGATGGATATGTTTTCAATATTAAACAGTTCATGTATTAAATTAACTGTCTCAACCAGTTCGTCCATCATAATAGTAGGTGTACCACCACCTATATATAGGCTTTTAAAATCATAACCTGCATTTTTGTATAGATGAAGTTCTTTTCTTAGCGCCTTAAAATATTCTCTGGCAATATCTTTATCGAGAACAAATTTGTGAAAAGAGCAATAAGGGCAGAGAGATTCACAAAACGGTATATGTACATAAAGAAGATAAGGCTCATTTTTATTATGCTCTTCTCTTGAAACAGACTCGCTACTTACATTGTCAAATTTTAGAGCAGATTTCGTCTGATTTTTGTAAAATTTATTAAGAAACGATTCGACTATAAACATAATACCTCCTCTAAAGGATGCACACTATCAATAAGTAAATCTATAATTCTTGGAATTGCGTCTTTGCATTTGATATTCATTTTTTCTCCCTTTTTATCTTTTTCATAATTCTTTAACACTAATAACTGGTAACAACGACATTTTTATTCACTTCTGATTCCCATATACTAAATATAGGATTTATATATTCTTTAGTTTCTACCATAACTAAATATTTTATAACGTATTCTTCTATAACTTTACACAACATTTTTTATTTTCTTTCTACAAATTATATCAAATTTTTATTTTCTTTTTGTTATAATCTAATAAAAAAAGGCAAGTTATGAATTTAGAAAAAATATATGAAATTGTTACTAAAAGAGATAAAAAAATAAATTCTCTTTATAATGATTTAGGAGAATATAAAAAGCTTTTCGAAGATATTTTAAAAGAAATAAATTTAGAAATAAATGAAGAAAGTATGCATTCCATCACTCAAAGATTTGTAAATTTAAGAGAAGATGCTCTTCTAAATATGATGAAAAAAGCAAATTTTTCAGATGAAGAAATAAAAAAAGCACAAATCACAGTTTATAACTATGTAAAAAAGTTTTGGCTAACAAGTCACAAAGAAATGATAGAAGAAATGAAAAAATATTTAACTCCTTTTTATTACGAATTATTCAAAGGAATACATAATATTGGAATTGTATTTAGTGATTGGCAAATAGAATGGACAAATACGATAATAAATGGAATCAATCAAGATTTACTTACTGAATTTAATGGAGATGAGGCTAAAATATTTGAGATGTTAAGAAGTAAACAACTGTTTGACTCAGGACATAATGGAGAAGCTGACAGATGTTATACAGTTTTAGTGAAAGCTGATAATAAATATGAAGTAAAAACTTATCCAGAAATATTTAAAAATGAAATCTATTTAGCAACAAAACATTTACAAGAGTTAATTCTAAAACTAAATAATTATGAAGATGAATATAAAAAAGAATGGATTAATTATCTAAACAAAATAAATGAAGCTCTTTTATGCGAAAATAGACATAATCTAGTAAAAAAATGGAGTGAAGTCGATATCGCGTGGATGGATATAAAAAGTCCTATTCAAGTAGGTCATCCTTTGGAATATTATGAAGACCATTTTAGAAAAACAGTTGCACTTGAACTTGATATCAGAGTAACCAATCCAAACAGAAAAAGCGAAGTAAAACAAAATATAATCAAAATGTATAAAAAACTAAATAAAGATGAAAAAACTCTAAATTTTGCACTTAAAAAAATAGATCAAACTCAACTATATTTAGGTCGTCCAGCTACATTTTATGGAGCAGAATTAAATGGACTATTTTCTGCACAAGTTGTTCCAAATGATGAGGTTGCTTCAAGCTTGAAAGGAAAAAAAATATTTGCATTTGCGGATAAGATTTTAGAAGATGCTAAAGCTAAACCAAAAATGAAAATAAATTATGAAGTTTTTGGTAAAGAGTTTATGGATAAACAGTATGCATTTTTAGAAAATAGTGATTTGTGGCATAAAGTTTATGATATTACCACTATCGGTCACGAATTTGGTCATATTTTATGGCTTGATGTTGATAGTGAATCGGCAATGAATGAAACAGGGAATTTCAAAAATGTAGAAGAATTTAAAGCTACAACTGGTGGACTTATGGCATTTTTTGTCAGTGAAGATAAAAAATTAAAAAAACTAATTGTAAATAATACTATTAAAAGAGGAGTTGGACTAATTGCATGGATGGAAATTGGAGAGGTATTGCCTTATTATTCAGAAGGGTTAATTCATCTTACTGGACTTTTTAAATGTGGAATTTTAGAATTTACAAATAATAAACTAATAATTAATGTAAACGAAGATAATTATCAAAAATTAAAAGCTTGGTATCAAAAAACTTATCTTGATTTAGCTGAGAATTATTACCTTCCAAAAATTGACCCAAAAGGATTTTTAGATAAATTTATTGTAAAAGAGAATAATAAATATTTACCAAAAGATACAAAAGTAAAAGAATTTGTAAATTGGTATTACGAATTATACAAAGAAATAGGACAAGTAACATTATAATAATTTTACTTGATTTAAACGGAGCACTGATTGACTCTACAGAAGCTATTTTAAAAAGCTTTTAGTACTCCAATTTCAGATGATGAAAAAATAAAATCTTTTATTGGACTTCCTCTTGATATTATGCTTATAAAATTAGAAGTGCCGAAAAAAAATGGGATTATGCAGATGCTTACAAAATTGAATAAAGGAGAAATCATTATAAATAATGATATTTTAAAGGTAACAAAATAGACAAGAATAAAATAAAACCATTTATAATTTAAAAATATAATTTATACTGTTAACAGGGACGTTTATACCCTTGTTTTACCCCTTCTTTAGAAAAAATAATTTGCCATACCTGATTCATTCTGCATTTAAACAAGGCAGCAGAAGAAAGCAAATAGAAATTCCACATTCTATAAAACGTTTCGCTGTATTTATCCTTAAGCCCAGGCCATGCTTTTTGAAAATTGTTATACCATGCTTTTAATGTAGGATAATAATTATAACTTATATTGTGTATATCTTCGATTAGCAGAATATCTTCACTGTCTTTTGAAATCTGAGAAAGAGACGGAAGCATAGAATTTGGAAAAATATATTTATTTACCCATGGGTCACAACCGGTTTTAGAAACATTCGAACCAATGGTATGGAGCAATAAAAGTCCGTCATCTTTAAGATTTTTACTGACGGCTTTGAAATAATCCCTATAATGTTTATATCCCACATGTTCAAACATCCCTATGGATATAATATAATCAAACTTCTCATTTAAATCCCTGTAATCCTGTATCCTAAATTCCAACGGCAAATTGCCTTTTTTTTCATTTGCCAGTTTAATCTGCTCTTTGGAAACAGAAATACCAACGCCTTCAATTCCATATTTTTCAGCCGCATAGATTAAAAGCCCTCCCCATCCGGAGCCAATATCCAAAACTCTGTCTCCTTTTTTTAATCCGAGCTTTCTGCAAATCATTTCAAGCTTTCTTTCCTGTGCCTCATCCAAAGTTTTTGCAGGGGGAAATTCCATACAGCCGTCCCAATAACCGCAGCTATATACCATTCTCTTATCCAGCATTTTTGAATATAAATCATTTCCTATGTCATAATGAACTTTTCCTACTTCGTAAGGGTCCTCTTTTTTTATAAAATCTTTGATAAATGACTTTACAAAAAAAGACATCATATCCATTTTATTTACTTTTTCATCAAGTTTAGCGTTAAACACTTTTACAAAAAACTCTTCCAAATCATCAATTTCTACCCATCCCCTCATAAAAGATTCACCAAATCCGAGACTTCCTTTTTTAAAAGTTTCTTCATATGCTTTATCGTTTTTTACTTTAATATCCCAAGGATTGCTTCCGTTTATTTTTATGCCGCTGTCTTCAAGCAAGATATCAGCTTTCTTTTTCAATGCTTGCATTTATATATTCCTTTTAAAAAAATTTTATATTATTATATCACTTTTTTAAGACAGCATAATAATGGGTATATAAAAATTCATATATGTCATTAACAATACCTCCTGCTGCACTGCCTCCGTGCCCTCCGTGTTCTATTAACACCGTAACAATAAACTGAGGATGTTTATAAGGACCATACGTAGTAAGCCATGCATGGGAGCGGTGAAAATATTTTAACTCATCTTCTCTTTTTCTTTCTTTAACTTTTTGGGGAATGGAATATACCTGAGCCGTTCCTGTTTTACCTGCTATTTGAAAAGGCGTATTGATATGATTTGTAGCTGTCCCTCCCGGAGCGTTGCAGACTTCCCACATACCAAGCCTTACAAATTTTAAAGCTTTTTTTTCTTTTACAGTTAGAATATCTTGAATAAAAGGTTTTGTTTTATTATTGTCCACCTGCATCACAATAAAGGGCTTAGGCAATTTTCCACTTGCTATTAAGGCTGTATTAACCGCAACCTGCAAAGGAGTTACAAGCATATATCCCTGTCCAATAGATGCGTTCAATGTTTCTCCTATAAACCACGGCTGATGATATTTTTTTTCTTTCCATTTTTTATTGGGAATAATACCTTTTTTTTCATTAGGCAAATCTATATCCGTTTTTTTACCAAATCCCATTCTTTTGAGATTTTTGGCTATATAATTTATTCCTATTTTTAGCCCCACTTGATAAAAATATGTATCAACACTTTCTTTTATCGCTTTAATAATATCCGTTTTCCCGTGCCCCCAGGGTCTCCAATCTCTAAATTTCCTGTTTCCTATAACAATATATCCGGGACATTCTATTTTTTTCCATGGATTCCATCTGCCACTAGATGCGGCAATAAGGGCAATTGCAGGCTTTATAATTGAACCCGGCGGATAAAGACCGCTTACAGGTTTATTTAAAAGAGGATTATAAATATTATGAGACAATTCTTCCCAGGCTTTAAAGCTTATTCCTTTTACAAATAAATTATTGTCATAAGAAGGAGTTGAAACAAGAGCCAATATTTCCCCGTCTGTTTTCATAACTATTACAGCGCCTTTTTTATTTTCTTTTGTCAATAAATCATAAATATGCTTTTGAAGAGTGGTGTCTATGCTTAATTTTATATTATGAGTTTTAGGCTGAACATTCTTAACAATTTTTAATATTTTATTTCTTGCATTAACCAAAACTTTTTTATACCCCAATTCTCCCTGTAAAATATTGTCATAATATTTTTCTATTCCCCGTTTCCCGGAAGTATTTGTATATTTAATTACATCGTTTCTTTTCAAATCATCTGCATTTGCACGTGAAACATATCCCAAAATATTTGAAAGGAAAAATTTATACGGATAATATCTCATATAAGTAATTTGAAACAAAATATCAGGATTTAGAGAAAGTATCGGTTCCGCTTTAAAAACAGCCTCTTTTTTCAAAAACAATATTACAGGAACAGGTCTGTTGTTATAAGCCGAATTATTTTTAATATATTTCGAATAGACATCTGTTTTATTTATATCCAAAACCTGTGAAATATCATCTATAGTCTCATTAAGCTCTTTTGCTTTTAGATGAGGCACTATTGCTACATTGAACCTTAACTGATTAAGGGCAATTACCTTTGCGTTTCTGTCATAAATAATACCTCTTACAGGAGCTATGGGAATAATTTTTGTATAATTTTTTCGTGAAAGAGTATTATATTTTTTATACGATACTATACTTAAATCATAAATTCTGCATATCAGCAGTAAATACAATAAAAAAATAACTAATAAGACAATTTTGCTTCGCACTTAAAAATCCTAACTAATAATAAATCAAATGAAAAATTATATATTATGTAAATAAAATCAAAATGAATATTTAAATTATATAAATATAAATAAACGAAAAAAGACAAATAAACAAGCAAAAGATTAATCACATCAAAATATTGATTATCAAAATATTCATACAGTTTATTCATAAAAAAGAATTTATAAAACAGATAAAATATACTTAAAATCCAGATATTAAAACTGTGCAACAATGAAAAACAAACAATAAAAAAAAGTCCGATAAAGAAATCACCGCAAAAAAGAACAACACCTAAAAATAACGGAAAAAAAGCAAATGAGGAATTAAATAAATTTATTAATAAAATTAATAAAATTATAATGAAATAATAAGTGCTATTTCGTTGCAATTTGGAAAAAATTTGCATTTTATACAATCCGCCCATATTTTTTTTTCTGGTATCGCATCTTTTTCAATTTCTTTAAATCCCATTTTTTCAAAAAATTCCTTTCGGCGAGTCAGTGTCAAAACCTCTTTTAACCCGATGTATCTGGCTTCATCAAGCAAAGACTGGACCAATTTTTTTCCAAGTCCCTTGCCCTGATAATTTTTTGCAACCGCAAGAGAGCGTATTTCTCCAAGTGTGGGAGAAAATATATGCAAAGCGCCTACACCTACAGGAATATCCTTATCATAAAGTATTTTATAAGAACGTATGTTTGTAGCAACCTCATCGTTATCTCTGTTTAAAATAATACCTTCGTCTATATAAGGTTTGACTATTTTTTGTATATCATCAATATTTTTTAAAACCGGTTTTATAATTTTTATATGTTTCATTTCAATTCCCCCATAATATTTTATTTATTTCTGCTTCTACTTCTTTAATACCTCTTTTTTTTACATTGGAAACCAACAATGTATTTGGATAATGTTGTTTAAGATTGGCAATTTCTCTTTGCTTCAGCTTATCCATTTTAGTAAAAACCGTTAAAATCTGTTGATCAGCCTTTTTAAAATTTTTTAAATACTCATCTACTTTTTCATCAATTTCCAGATTCGGATGTCTTGCGTCTTTTAGATGAATAAAAAGTTTTATATTAAATCTTTTTTTTAAAAACTCATCTAAATTTTTCCCCCACTCTTTTTGTAAAGATTTAGACACCTTGGAATATCCAAATCCGGGCAAATCAACCAAAATATATTTTTTATCTTTGTCTTCCACTTCAAAAAAATTTATGAGTCTTGTTTTTCCCGGTGTTCCTGAAATTTTTGCAATTTTGTGATTGGTGAATAAATTTAAAAAACTGCTTTTACCCACATTGCTTCTACCAAGCATGGCAACTTCTGTAAAATTAGGCTTAATAGCTTCTTTTATACTCGGGGCCGATTTTATAAATTTTACTTTCATTTATTCACCTTAATAATTATATTTACAGGTTTTTTACTGCCCTGTACTTCAGCGTTTTTTGTTTTTCTGTTTAGTTTAATTACCGATCCTGAAACACTTTCGTTTGTTTCAAGTTTTTTAATATATGCATTACCGAATAAAAATATATCGTAATTTTTAAAATTATAAATAAGTCTGTCGCAATGCCCTTTATATGTTGTATTTTTATCCAAATTAAGAATAAATTTTACATGTCCAAGAGCTTCATATTTAACAGGTTTTTTATTTTCATTAAAATATACGTGCATCTTGTCGCTTAAAATATTATCTTTACCCTTGGTTGCGTTTACATCACCTGTAAAAGTACTGATTTTTGTTTTAGATTTATAAAAAAAATTTTTACTTACAATATGTAAATTCTCAGCAGATACAAATAAAAATAGTATTACCAAAATAATGATTTTTTTCATTTTTTAACCTTTATATCAAAAACGGGATATGCCGCCTTTATATCTTTTTTATTGTCAACTAAAAAACTTTTTCCCCTGGCTTTATAGTTTGCACCTTTTAAATCAAAAATATCCCCGCTAAAATTTTTCGTTATTGTATTATATCTTGCTTTTAACGAATGCAATTGATAATTACCGGTTTTATATATAAAATAATCGGCATATAAATACGGCTTTTGATACTTTGCCTTTTTGGCAAAATAATTGTCTTTTTTTATAACATCCGTAACATTTAAATCATCAGACAAATAATAATTTTTATAAATATTTAACTGTTTAAAAAAACCTTTTTTTGATAAATTTACATCATAAATATTAAAAATACCATTATAAATGGTAATTATACTAATATTTTGAATTGTTCCAGCATTTTTAACTGCCTTTTGGTTTTTGAGCACATAAACAGGATAAATCATAACAATTAAAAATATAATAAAAAAACTAACTATTTTCCCCATAAATTCAAAAACTCATTATATAAATTTTCTTCTTTTAAAATTATTTCCACCATTTCCGCAACCGCACCTTCTCCTCCCTTTTTGGTTAAGGGATTACTGACAAAATCATAAATATAAGGATTGGCATCGGACGGTGCAAATGTTTTATTCACCATACGCATCATAGACAAATCATTCATATCATCACCTATTATTGCAACATTGGAATAATCAATTTTTTCTTTTTCAATAATATTTTTTAAAGATCTCTGTTTGTTTCTTTCTCCCTGAATCACATACGTTATTCCAAGCTCTTTTGCTCTTCTGTCTACAATTTTGGAAATTCGCCCTGTAATAATGGCACTTTTTTTACCCAATTTATTCCAGGAAGCAACCATTAAACCGTCTTTTATATTAAAATCTTTTATTTCATCGCCGTTATTGGTATAAAATATTTTTCCATCCGTTAAAGTTCCGTCCACGTCAATAACAATAAGTTTTGTCATAACAAACCTTTTGTCGATGGAATTCCGATATTTTGATAGGCAAGCGCTCTTCTTAAAGAAACGGCAAATGACTTAAAAGCGCTTTCAACAATATGATGCTTATTCTCCCCTCTTTTATATATAATGTGCGCTGATACCTTAAAATTAAAAACAAGAGATTTAAAAAACTCTTCCACCAATTCCAAATCAAAATCTCTTATTGAACCTTCTTTTGGCAGGGTATAAACAAGATAAGGCCTTCCGCTTATATCCAAATCGACTTCCACCGCCGCCTCATCCAAAACAGCCACAGCATTTGAAAATCTTTCTATATTACTAATCGGAAACACTTCTTTGTTTAAAGCGTTTCCCAAAACTATCCCGACATCCTCAACACTGTGATGATAATCTACAAAAGTATCCCCTTTACAGTAAATTTCCATAGAAATTCCACTGTGCTTTGATAAAGCTTCCAGCATATGATCAAAAAACCCTATGCCTGTGGATATTTTTGTTTTTCCTTTTCCACTTATATCTACAATTATTTTTATTGATGTTTCTTTTGTTTCTCTTTTAATTTCAGTCATTTATTCTCCTATTATAAATCCATTTATATTATTAGCTAACTTAAACCTTTTTGCTTCATTATACGATTTAAACCCTGTAATAAATACTTTGTAAAACTGATTTATCTTTATAATCTTGGTATTATAACCAAAATTTTTATATTTATTTGCCGTAATCTTAGCACCCGAAGGATTAATAAACGCTCCGATTTGAATCATATATCCGCTAACATAGTTTTTACCTTTAAATTTAATCACTTTAAGCTCAACCGGAGCAGTCCCTGTTATATCCAAACCTATTTTTTTTGCCGCCGCATAACTCAAATCTATTATTCTTCCCCTGACAAAAGGCCCTCTGTCGTTTATCCTTACTATAACGCTTTTTCCACTTCTTAGATTAGTAACTTTTACAATTGTATTCATAGGAAGTGTTTTATGCGCCGCAGTAAATGCATACATATTATATATCTCACCGTCACTTGTATACTGCCCGTGGAAATTAGGTCCGTACCAGCTTGCAATTCCCTTTTGTGTATAGCCTATGGGCACTTTATTCATAGGATAATAGATATTTCCATCAACTGCATAAGGCTTCTTTGTGGGAGTTTTTATACTGCCTGGCAGAACATAACTTTTATATGTTTCATATCTTTGGGCACACCCGGCAAGTAAAAAAGCAATAAAAAGAAAAAAATATTTTTTTTTCATTTAAAACCTTTGAGGTATTTTAAGTATTTCCCCTATTCTAAGTATATTAGAATTTAATTCATTAATCTGAACAATTTTTTTATAATTAATTCCAAATTTTCTTGCTATTACACTTAAAGAATCACCCTTTTTTACCTTATAATTAATAAATTTCGTACTCATAGGAATAAATATTTTTTGCCCAATATGCAAAAATTTATCTATTTTATTATAAGCCAAAATTATTTTTATGCTTATATCGAATCTTCTTGCAATTTTACTTAAAAAATCACCTTTTTTTACTCTATAAATATATACATATTTTCTGTTTTTAGGTTTAAATCTGACATAAAACAAAGTAGATTCATTTGACGGAATATATATATAATAATTATATGGAGGTGTAAAAGAATATCTTAAATGCATATTATGCTCTCTTAAATTTCTGTAATTTTCACCCAATATTTTTGCAACATAATATAAAGACGTTCCAGGCGGTACTTTTACACTCATATATACTGATTTTTTTACATCTTTTAATAACTGTTTTTCTGAAAAGCGCATTAATTTTTGATTATTAAATAAAAAACTTATAGAAAGAATTTTTAAAATATATCTTCTGGTTTCTTTTGGCAAATATTGTCTTTTTAAACCTTTTTGATATTTCATCAAATCATTGAGTGTAATTTGCACATTTAAAAGTCTTCTATATACTCTGTATAAAGAAGGAAATTTTTTTCTTCCATAATGTTGATATTCATATACAATTTTTCTATATTTTTTGACAGTTTTATTTTTTTTGCAATTTTTTCCAAGTTTTTTGCATAATTTATCCAGTTTTGCCCTCACAACACCCTCTATTACCCTGGCCTTTCCTGCATTATAAGACATTATAGCCAAATACCATTTTCCAAAAAACCGATTAAGAGAAGTCAAATATTCTACAGCCGCCTTCGTCGATTTATAAGGGTCTTTTCTTTCATCCGTATAATCATCTATTTTCAATCCATATATTTTTGCCGTAGAGGGAATAAACTGCCAAAGACCTATCGCATTTTTTGTAGATCTGGCATCAACATTCATTAAACTTTCAGCCATTACAACTGCCACCAGTTCTTTTGGCAGATGATGCTTTTCTATTACAAACTTAATAAGCGGATACACATTTGTTCCGTTATCCAATGAATTTATAAAATATCTGTTTTTGTGCCTATAATAAAATCTATATGATTTTTTTAACAAATAATTATTTATAAAACTCTCTTTAATGTTTAAAGTTCTTAATACATTTAAATTATCATTTTGTATATCCGCAAACAATTGTAAAGAAAATAAAATTAATAATAAAAATCTCTTCATATCCTAAAAAGCCTTTTTGCATTTTTTGTTGTAATTTCTTCAACTTCTTTTTTTTCAACTCCCCAAAGCTTAGCAATTTTATCTCTTACATAAACGGTATACATAGGTTCATTTCTTTTACCTCTAAACGGATGAGGTGTAAGATAAGGCGAATCTGTTTCGATAATAACCCTTTCTTTTGGAATTTTTGGAAAAATATTAACAAGTTTTTTTGCATTTTTAAATGTTATTACCCCTCCTATTCCATAATAAAACCTGTCACTAAATTCCAAAAGCTGTTCTGCAGCGTTAAAGCAATGAAACACACCTGTAATATCAAAATTTCTTTTAATTATATCATAACTGTCTTTTGTTGCATCTCTTACATGCAAAATAACCGGTTTATTATATTTTTTGGCAATATCTATTTGTCTTTGAAAAAAGAGACGCTGTTTTTCTCTTTTTTCATCATCTTTAACCAAGTAATAATCAAGTCCTATTTCACCTACAGCCACACATTTGGGATGATTGATATAACGAGTTAACAATTCATCATTATATTTATCTATATCCGCAGGATGAACTCCCACAGCAAAATATATAAAGTCATATTTTTGGGCAAGTTCAACCGCCTTTGGCAAATCTTTAGGCTCAGCCGCAGGAATAATAAATTTTTCAACCCCTTTTTCGAGCGCCCTTTTTATTACTTCCCCTACATCTGGAAACTGTTCACTGTCTAAATGTGTATGAGTATCTATTATCACATTGAACCTTTTATTTTTTAGTAATTTTAACATATTTTAATATTTACTTTTTGTAACACTTAATAAAAATACAGCTTCTTTTTATGTAAAGTTATGTAACTTTTAAATATAATAAAAGAAAAAAGGAATCTAAATGGCTAAACCAACATTCACAGAAGAAGTGCTCGAATATCATGCGAAACCTGCCCCTGGCAAAATCGCCATTGAAATTACCAAACCTGTAAAAAATTCAAGGGATTTATCAATTGCCTATACACCTGGAGTTGCCATTCCCTGTCTTGATATCGATAAAGATGAAAATTTGGCTTATAAATATACCAACAAAGCAAATCTTGTAGCTGTTGTATCCGACTGTACCGCGGTTTTAGGACTTGGAACACTAAAACCTGTCGCCGGAAAACCCGTAATGGAAGGAAAATCGGTTCTATTTAAAAAATTTGCTTTTATTGATGCGTTTGATATTGAACTCAATGTTCATGAAATTGACGAAATAGTAAATGTTGTAAAAGCTATTTCTCCTACATTCGGAGGAATTAATCTTGAAGACATCAAAGCTCCAAAATGTTTTGATATAGAAAAATTATCCCAGGAAAAATGTAATATTCCTATTTTCCATGATGACCAGCACGGAACTGCAATTATTTCAGGTGCCGCCATAATTAACGGCGCCGAACTTACAGGCAAAAAACTTGAAGAATTAAAAGTTGTAATTGTCGGAGCCGGAGCGGCGGGACTCGCAGCAGCTGAAATGTACGCCTCACTCGGTGTTAAACATATAACTTTAGTAGATTCCAAAGGTGCAATTACAACAAAAAGGAAAGATCTAAACAGATACAAACAACCTTGGGCCGTTGATCAAAACATAACAACTCTTGCGGATGCCCTGAAAGGAGCCGACGCAGTAGTGGGAAACTCTGCGGCAAACTGTATTACACAGGATATGGTTAAAACACTGGCTCCAAACGCAATGCTTTTTGTTATGGCAAATCCGGATCCGGAAATCAAACCGGAACTTGCTTTAGAAGTAAGGGATGATTTAATTATAGGAACCGGCAGAAGCGACTATCCGAATCAAATAAACAATGTTTTGGGATTTCCTTTCATCTTTAGAGGTGCGCTTGATACCCACGCAAAAGCTGTAAATATGGAAATGAAAATAGCAGCCTGCCATGCGCTTGCAAGTTTAGCCAAAAAGAAAGTACCACAATATGTAAAAGACGCATATGCAGGAGAGCATCTTG
The DNA here is from genome assembly GCA_964410645.1 of uncultured Nautiliales bacterium. Lineage (GTDB taxonomy): Bacteria > Campylobacterota > Campylobacteria > Campylobacterales > Nautiliaceae > JALTBU01. Next base: position 18,114 of record CAYPHV010000015.1, on the reverse strand, counting down.
AATTCGGAAAAGAATATATTCTTCCAAAAGCATTTGACAGAAGAGTTTTTGTAGACGAATCTGTAGCGGTTGCAAAAGCCGCGCTTGAAAGCGGTGTCGCAAGAATTAAAGTTGACAATATTGACAAATGGATAAAAGAATATAAAAACCATTTAATTAATATGCTTAAAGTTAAAGAAGGAATTGATTATTACGCAGAATAATTTTCTTCTTTTTACTCTTACAATTTGATATAATTTTCCAAAAAGGGCTTAAATGCTAAAAATTGGTATACTTACAATGAGTGACAGGGCAAGTGCCGGAATATATGAAGACAAAAGCGGAAAAGAAATTGAAAAATTTTTAAAAGAAAATATCGAAAACAAATATGAAATTATTTATCAGTTAATTCCTGACGATTATGATAAGATTGTTAAATCCTTAAAAAAACTGGTTAACCAAAAATGTTCTTTAATTGTTACCACAGGAGGCACAGGACCTGCCAAAAGAGATATAACACCCGAAGCCACAAAAGAAGTAATCGAAAAAGAACTTCCCGGTTTTGGTGAGCTTATGAGAATGCATTCTCTTAAATATGTTCCAACTTCCATATTGGCAAGAGGAACTGCCGGAACTATAAAAAACTCTTTTATTTTAAATTTACCCGGAAATCCAAAAGCTATAAAAGAAAATCTTGAAGCCGTATGGGCTGCAATTCCATATACGATTGATTTAATAGGAGGAGAATACATAGAAAGTAAAACGGCTTTCAGACCAAAAAAGAAAAATTAAAGTAAAGCTTCTATCTTATTTTCAAGTTCTCTTATCTTTCTTTTTAATTTTTCATTTTCCACCCGAAGCCCGGAATTTCTATTTTTAACCGCCTTTAAATCATTTTTTATTTTAGTGGTTTCATTATCCAGAAGTTCCATATTCCCAAGTGAACGCTGAAGCTGTATCTGATATTTTTTTATTAAAATTTCAGCATCTTCTAAAGCACTTTTTAATTGATTTTTTTCATTTAGCGTTTTTTCATATAAATGTTTATAATAAAACATATTAAAAAGTAAAATTAAAATAATTACAACAGTAAGAGTAAGAAAAATCCAATTAAAAATTATCAATTTTATCTACCCTTCTTTGATGTCTTCCGCCTTCAAATTCATGGGAAAGCCATGCGTCAATAATTGATTCAATAACGCCAAGGCCGACAATTCTGGCTCCAAAGCATAATATATTTGCATTATTATGTCGTCTTGCCATTTCAGCCGTATAGCAGTCATGACATAAAGCCGCCCTTATACCTTTGTGCTTATTGGCTGTCACGCTCATACCTATTCCGCTACCGCAAATTAATATCCCCATAGTACCTGGATTTTTCAAAACAGCTTCGGCAACTTTATGCGCAAAATCCGGATAATCAACGCTTTCTTTTGAATAACAGCCTAAATCTTCCACTTCAATACCTTTTTTTTGAAGATATTCAATTACAAACTTTTTTACAACAAATCCGGCATGGTCTGTTCCTATAAAATATTTCATCTGTTACCTTTTTTTAGAAATTATAACAAAAATAAAATTGACATTAAAATATCTTTATAATATAATCGGTAAAAAAAGGAAAATATAATGATATTTGGAGTAAATATCGATCATATAGCCACCATTAGAAATGCCCGTAAAATCAATGAACCGGATCCTTTAATGGCTTTGGAAATTTTAAAACAGGCCGGAGCAAATCAGGTAACAACACATTTAAGGGAAGATAGAAGGCATATTAACGATTTTGATGCAAAAAGAATAATTGAAAGCAGTTTTCTGCCCGTAAATATGGAATGTTCTATCAATGAAAAAATAATTGACATAATATGCGATTTAAAGCCTTTTAGAGCTACCATTGTTCCGGAAAACAGAGAAGAAATTACAACAGAGGGGGGGCTTGATGTAATTAATAATGAAAAAAGAGTTAAACAGGCCATTAAAAAACTCCATAACAACGATATCGAAGTATCTTTATTTATTGATCCCGATTTTAATCAAATAAAAAAAGCAAAAGAATTTAACGCACAAATGATAGAACTGCATACCGGAAAATATTCAAATCTGTTTTTAGCTCTGTATTCCAACATCAACTACACTCAAAATAAAATTTTCGATAAATTAGACAGAAAAACATTAAAAAAAGAACTCGGGACCGAATTTAATTTGTTAAAAGACGCAGCTAAACTTGGAACTGACTTAGAGCTTAAAGTAGCGGCGGGACACGGTTTAAATTACCAAAATGTAGAAAAAATATTAGAAATAAAAGAAATTACAGAATTAAATATCGGACATTCAATAATTGCAAACGCAATTTTTACAGGACTTTTTGAAGCGGTAAAAAAAATGAAAGAATTAATTTCATAATTTAAAAATTAAATTTTCTGATTTTTAATTCTTCATTAAAATCAATAAAATATAAAATTTCTTTTTGTTCGTTTATTAATGCTTTTAGTCCTAAAACCGCCTGTATACCTGCAACCAAACTTACCATAGGCGGAATTTGACCTTTTGAAGAACTGTTTTTAGAAAACATATCAAATGAAGTGTTTATAAAAACACCTACCTGACCTACCCATTCTTCAACGCTGGCATAAATCCATGGAATGCCAAGTTTTTTTGCTTTTTTATCAATTTGTTTTCTTGCGTCAAGATTATCTGTGGCATCAAAAATTAAATCTGCTTTAATATTTATATTTTCATCAAATTTTTTATTGACAGAAATTATTTCACTACCGCATCTTTTTATCTTTTCTTTTAAAACCTCGCATTTCTTTTTACCTGTATCCTCTTTTTTAAATTGGAACTGACGGTGAATATTATGTATTTCTATTGTATCAAAATCAACTAATATTATTTTTTTTAGCCCTATACAGCTGAGTATTGTTGCCAAAGCGTTGCCAAGCCCTCCGCATCCGACAATCATTATTGTTTTTTTACTTAATATTTTCTGATTGTCTTTGCCTATTACTGCAATCTGTCTTCTAAACATTAAATTTTCTAATTTCTTCAAACACTTTTAAAGCCTGAAAATGCTCTTTTACATCGTGGCATCTTATAATACTGGCTCCATTTCTTACAGCTTCCGTATGAACGGCAAGTGTTCCGGGAAGTCTTTGGGCGGGGGTTGTAGAAATTCCTTCTTTTTTCATAATCATATCAATCATGGATTTTCTGCTGGCTCCCACTAAAAGTTCATATCCAAAGTGCAAAAAATGCTCCATATGCTTTATAAGCGCGATATTGTCTTCCAGTCTTTTTCCAAATCCTATGCCTACATCCAAAATAATATCCTTAATACCGAAACTCTTTGCTTTTTTTATTCTTTCTTGAAAAAATTCGTCAACTTCCAAAATAACATTTTCGTAAAAAGGATTTTTTTGCATATTTTCCGGAATACCTTTTTTATGCATTATAATAACGCTTGCATTATATTTAGCCGCCACTTTTGCATAACTGTCATTCTCAAGCCCTGTTATATCGTTTGCAATTTTAAATCCATGTTTAAGCGCATACTCCAAAACTTCAGGCATAAAAGTATCAATACTGAAAACAGTTTTTTCATATAATTTAGAAGCATATATCTGATCAATAATCGGTTTTACCCTTTCCATTTCTTTTTCAATTCCAACATATACACTGCCGGGCCTGCTTGAAACACCTCCTATATCGATAATATCAGCTTTATTTTCTATCATTTTTTCAATTTGTTTTATAGCTTCCTGTCCTTTAAATCTGCTTCCTGAAAAAAAAGAATCGCTGTTTGCATTAATTACACCCATAATTTTTAAGGGAAACCTCGGAAGATTTACGAATTCTTTTAAATCCCCGGCAAATTCTTTTAATTTAAACGGCTGTGAAAGCTCTTTTTTACTAAGTAGTTCAAGCTGATTTTGATTGCAGAGCAAAACAGCGTCAAATACCTTGTTTTTGCAATTGGGCGCACCTATAGGTACAGCAAGTTCAGCTCCGATACTAAGTGCGTCCTGTTTTAAAATATTAGCAGCCGCACAGCTTATTTCTTTTATATAAAAGATCAATACAGAATGTTTTTTTTGCATAATTTCAATACCGGGTTTATCAACATTCAATTTTTGCAAAAGTTTTGCCAAATCTATATCACTGTTTAATTTATAAATTTTCATATCCTACCTTTAAACTAAGCATTACTAACGATAAAACAGCTTCTTTGTCTATATTTAATTCCAACATTTTTACGGCATCGTTTAATATTTTCATTTGACTTTCATTTAATTCTTTATTTTTAACAATACTGTAAAAAAATTCTTTTATTTCATTTTTATCCATATCACTAGTTAATATATTCAAAATATATTCGTTTGTTATTTTTTCTATATTTGTCTGATTTTCTTTTTCGTATAGTTTCTTTTCCAAAAAAACCCGGGAAAGAACGGTATCAAGCAAAGAATATTTTGAATTCGTAACAATCAAAAAATCAATATTTTTAGGAGGTTCTTCAATTAATTTTAATAATGCATTTTGAGCATAAACATTAAATTTTTCAGCCGCTATTGTTATAAGACGTTTGTGGGCACTCGCAATATATGCCATTCGCCTTATTATAGGAATATCATCAACTTTTAATTCATCTCTTCTTATAACTTCACCCGCGTTTATTTCATTTAAAAATTTATCTATGTTATTGGTTATGACAGCTTTGCTCAAAGTTCCACCTCTGTAAAAACCGCAGCTTTTAAACTTTCATTTATCAAATCAGCCAGGTTAAGAAGTTTATTGTCCAAAAATTTATCGGTGGATTTAAGATAAAAATTTTTCGAAAGGTCGTTATCCATAATCCAATAAAAAGAATTAGGCTTTTTCCTGGCAAATTTAAGCAAAGGAGTTTCCTGACCAATATACCAAAAAATATAATCTTCGAAAGAAACACTCAGCATATCTTCCACCATATCAAACTGTTCCGGATGCTTTGCCAAATTTATCTGAGGTACAATATTTTCCAATATATAAAAAGGAAAAAACTGGGGTTTAAATTCATTAAAATTATTAAATTTGTTTATTAAATATTTCCCATACCATTTTCTTTGGTTATCTGTAATAATAAGCACACTTTTTGCATCAAGTATTTGATTTAAAAAAACAGATAAAAGAGGGACAAAATCAAGCCGCCTCTCTTCCATCCATTTATAATTTTTTTTTCTAACCAAATCCATAATAAAACGGTTTAAATCCATTATTTATCCAATTTATAAGCTCTGTGCAATGTTCTTACTGCCAGTTCTCCGTATTTTTCGTCAATAACCATTGAAATTTTAATTTCACTGGTACTAATCATCAAAATATTTATATTATCTTTTGCCAGGGTTTTAAAAGCCGTAGCAGCCACTCCGCTGTGTGATTTCATACCCACGCCCACAATACTGACTTTGGCTATATCTTTGTCATATTCCACAGCTTTGGAATTTTTTTCATATTCTTCAAGCACATCTTTTGTAAGATCAAGCTCTGTTTCGGGAACAGTAAAAGTTAAATTTGCTTTTTTATCTTTTCCTACATTTTGAATAATCATATCGACATTTATCTTTTTATTTGACAGTTTTTCGAATATTTCCGCACTGATTCCAGGTTTGTCTTCTACTCCAAAAATAGAAACCCTGGCCTGGTTTTTATCAAGTGCTATACCGCTAACAAAAACTTTTTCCATATCAGATGTCTCCTTTGTAATTAACGTTCCCTTTCTCTCAGGTTCAAAAGACGATTTAACTTCTATATCTACGTTTAATTTTTTAGCAAGTTCTACTGAACGAGACTGCATCACTTTTGCCCCGAGGCTTGCAAGCTCAAGCATTTCGTCATAACTTATTATATCTATTTTTTTAGCTTTTGGCTCTATTCTGGGGTCAGTGGTATAAATGCCGTCCACATCTGTATAAATTTCACATTTATCAGCCCCCAAAGCACCTGCTATGGCTACCGCTGTTAAGTCACTGCCTCCACGGCCAAGCGTTGTAACATCGCCTTCTTCATCTATACCCTGAAAACCGGCTACAATTATAATTTTACCCTCATTAAGATGCTTTTTCATACTTTTGGGATCAATGTTCATAATTCTGGCCTTCATATGATCACTGGTCGTTTTAATGCCTGCCTGACGGCCCGTAAGGGCAATTGAATCAAAACCCATAGATTGAAGAGCGATACTGAGTAATGCGCTGGTAACTCTCTCACCGCTGCTTACCAACAAATCAACTTCTCTTTGAGAAGGAGTTTTGGAAAAATGTTTTGCAAAATCAAGTAATTTATTTGTTTCCCCGGCCATTGCTGAAACAACAACAACTATATCATTTCCTTGTTTTTTATGTCTCTTAACAATATTGGCAACATTTTCTATTCTCTCAAGTCCTCCAACACTCGTGCCGCCAAATTTTTGAACTACTAACATTTAATTCCTTTTAAAAAAATCCGTTTCTTCTGAAATATTCCAAAACTTTTTTATAAACAGGCCTTTTAAATGATTTAACATAATGAAAAATTTCATTTTTGGGAACAAATTTATAATCTTGAAATTCAGGAATTTCCGTATTCAAATTTATTTTTGCACCGTTTTTCAATCTTACTAAAAAATATTTTTGTCTTTGTCCGTCAAAAGGATACATCTTTTTAGCTATTATTTTGGGAAAATCATAACTTTGCCACTGTGGCATTTGAGTAACAATTTCTACATTATTTGTCCCTATTTCTTCTTTAAGCTCCCTTAAAAGAGCTTCTTTGGGAGTTTCACCGTCGTCTATTCCGCCCTGTGGAAACTGCCACGCATCAATATCATTGCGTTTGGCAACCAAAACCTCCACTTTTCCAGGATATTTAGGCGAAAGAATAACTGCTGCAACATTAGGTCTGTATTTTTTCAATATTTCACCTTTTTTTTGTAAAATTATAACGAAATTCATATAAATTGGAGAATTAAAAATGGTTAGACAGGGTAAAAACGCTAAAGTGTTAGATAATTCTCCGCTATTATATATCCATATCCCCTTTTGCGACAGTAAATGTAATTACTGCGCTTTTAATTCATATACAAATCTTAATTATTTAAAAAAAGATTATTTTAATGCAATAAAAAAACAGTTTTTATTTGATGTTCAAAAATATAATATTAAGAATTTTAAAACTGTATTTATCGGAGGGGGAACGCCTTCAACTATGCCGATATTATTTTATGAAAAGCTCTTTTCCGAGCTTGAGCCTTTTATAAAAAATACAAAAGAAATAACAATAGAGTGCAATCCAAACGTTTCTGCCAAATGGCTTAAAGAGATAAAGAATTTGGGAATAAACAGAATAAGCTTTGGGGTCCAGAGTTTTGACGATAAAAAGCTTAAATTTTTAAATAGAAACCATTCTTCAAAACTTGCAATAAACACAATTTTATCTGCTCAAAAAGCAGGGTTTGAAAATATCAATTTAGATTTAATATATGCAACCGCACTTGATACATATCAACTTTTAAAAAACGATTTAAGCATAATAGACCGTCTGCCCATCACTCATTTAAGCGCATATTCACTGATGATAGAAAAAAATACAAAATGGGAAGGTGATTATTCCAAAAGAAAAAATGATGAAGAACTTGAAATATGGTTTATTAACGAAATAAAAAAAAGATTTTTTCAATATGAAATATCCAATTTTGGAGAAAAATGTATTCATAATCTGGGATATTGGCAATATAAGCAATATTTAGGCATCGGTGCGGGTGCGGTAGGATTTAGAAAAATTCCAAATTCTTGTGATTTAGATATAAATAAAAACCAAAAAAAATTCAGATACTATACTCAAAAAAATGTAAAAGAATATATCAAAAACCCAACGGAATACAAATACGAATATATAAGCGATAAAGATACAAAAAAAGAAAAAATTTTTTTGGGACTTCGCTCAATTGTAGGATTTAAAGAAAATATTTTAAATCCAAAAGAAAAAGAAAAAACAGATTTGTTGATTAAAGAAAAAAAACTGCATAAAAAAGACAATAAAATTTATTCAAATGATTTTTTACTTGCAGATGCTATAACCAATTATATTTTATCTTAATTTTATAAATGGTATTCTTTATTTTTAATCACCAAGGGGAAATCGCATTCCAAAATTTGGCAAACCATCCCTGTCTGGTATAATTTTTTATATCCCCCTGTGTTAAATATTTTATTTTTGCATCTGCAACATAAGCAGAATCAATTTTATTATCCGAATCGATATCCTGAGGTCTGATAACACCTGAAAGAGCTATTATCTGTTTTTGACCGTCCACATATATCTCTCTTGTACCATAAATATAATAATTTCCGTTTTTTAATACTTTTACAATTCTTGCACTAATGGTTGTCTTAAAATTTTGTTTAATATTCTGAGAACCGCCACCGTTAAATCCTCTGTCAGAATTCATTGAAGGGGCATTTAAGCTAATTCCTGTTTTTTTAAGATTATAACTTTTACCGCCGATATTTATACCGCCACCAATACCGGCATCAAATAAACCACCGTTATCTTTATTGGATTCGTTCAATTTTTTAGTTGCCTGTGAAGACTGGGTGACCTGTTCTGTAATTACTACAGTTACAATATCATTTACCTTTTTTGCTTTGGTATCCGAAAAAAGATTGCTGGAACTGGTAAATAGCGACCCGGCATTATTTACATCATTATTATCTTTACTGGGCATTTCTTCCACATATTTAGGAGGTGACATATTAATAGCAGGATCCATTGGATGAGTTGCACATCCTACAAAAAAAATCAATATTATAAAACTTACAATCTTTTTCAATATAAACCTTTTTCATTAAATAAGCAAAAAATGTTCCAATAAATCAATCTGGTTTCCGCCTTTTTTCTGAGCCAATATTACCGCTTCCTGGGCTCTTATTAAAAAATCCATAAACTTATCGAGAGATTTTTTTTGTGTAATTCCAATGCTCACATTTATACTAATAATATTTTTATCTATTTTTAAATCATTGATTAGCTTTTTACATCTGTTGGCAAAAAGCAGCATCTCATCTTTGTTTATAAAAGATACAATTAAAAATTCGTCAGCATTATATCTTCCTACAATATCCATATCCCGAATATTATTTTTTAAAATATCCGCTACTTTTTTAAGCACTTTATTTCCTGTTTCAAAACCGTATGTTTTGTTAATATTTTGAAAATTATCTATATCCATCAGCATAATACTCAAAGGATATTCTTTTTTTCTTTCTGAAAGATAAAAATACTTTTTTAATGATTCCAATAAAAAATTTCTATTGTATATATTTGTAATTTCGTCATATTTGTTTAATCTGTTTATTTCCAAATTTAAAAAATCAATTTTACTTTTTAATTTATAAATAAAAAAAGACATCATAAAAGAAAAAATAAAAATTGATACACAAACGAATGTAGCAATTAAAATCAAAATTTCTAATTTAATATCAAAAAAATCTTTTAAAATAAAAAACAAAAACAGACTAAGTATAAAAGAAACAAACAAATCAACAGTAAAAAGTTTAATTAATTCCTTCATTCTATTACAGCCCTTTTAATTTTTGTACCCCGCTTTTTATATCTTTTTGTCTCATAAAATATTCCCCTATTAAAAATGCGTCGACTTTGGCTTTATGTAAATTTTTTACAGTATCAAAATTATTTATCCCGCTTTCGGCAACAACAATAACGTCTTTGGGCAAAACGGGTATAAGTTTTTTGCTCAAATCCATATCCATTTCAAATGTTTTTAAATTTCTGTGATTAAAACCTATTATTTTAGCCCCTGCTTTAAGTGCTTTGTCTAAATCTTCCCTGTCATGGATTTCAAATAAAACATCCAGACCTATATTTATAGCAAATTTATATAATCTTTGTAATTGATTGGAATCAAGCGCTTTTGCAATTAATAAAATAAAATCGGCTCCGGATGCATAAGCCTCAGCTATTTGAAATTCATCAATAATAAAATCTTTTCTAAGAAGTGGTATTTTACTGAATTCATTAATTTTTTTAAGATACTCCAAATTTCCCAAAAAAAAATGCGGTTCGGTCAGTATACTCATGGCATCTGCAGTATCATTATATATTTTGGCAATTTCTACCGCATCAAAATCTTTTCTTATTATTCCTTTACTTGGGGATGCTTTTTTAATCTCGGCTATTATTCTGTATGGATTTTCAGGAGTGGATTTAAGTGCTTTTTTTACATTTCTGAATGTTCTTTTTATTTTCAAAAAATTTCTTAAATCATTTTTGTTTTTTCTTTTTTCCAAATCTTTTTTTGTCTGTTTTATTATTTTTTCCAAAATCATACAAGCACCTTTTGATTGTTTTTTTATGAAAATTTATTGTTTTATCATCAATATTAATTTTTTTTATTATATCCCATGCCATTTTACATTTGTGAAGTTTATAATATCCCCATGCCAGTGAATCAGTATATTCCATATTGGAAGGGGCATATTCCAAAGCTTTTTTCACATATTCAATACCTTCTTTTGGATTAATATTTTTATTAATTAAAATATATCCCAAAAAATTATACAAAAAAGGATTCTGTTTTTTACTCAGAATATATTTTAAATTATCTACAACCTCGTTTAGCGTTTCTTTATCTTGGGAAACTTTATAAATATAAATCGTATATTTAAGCAGATAATCAATGTTCTTTGTTTTAAGATATAAATTTAAAGCCACTAATGCGGCACTTTTATAATCTCCTTTTTGTTCATAAATATACATCAGATATTCTTTATCCAGATTATATTTCTCAACTAATTTAATCGCTTTTTTATATCTGCCGTTATCCATATATAAATTTAAAGCCAAAATATAATATTTATGGTCAAATTGTCCCATCCGTTCATAAATATCGGCCAAATTTTCCACATCATACAATTCTTTGTATATTTCTGCCAGTCTTAAACAAACGTCATAATCACATCCGTATAGCCTGAAATGTGTCTGAAGATAAGCCAAAGCTTCATTGTATCTTTTTATTTTTATTAAATTATCCGTCAAATTTAATAAATTTGTTTTTGTAGGATTCAAAGCGTAATTACTTTTTAAATAAAAAATTGACTGGTCAAAATGATGCTGCTTAATAAGAATATAACTCATTGTTGAATAAAAAAATTCATTTTTTTTATTAAATTTATTTAATAAAGTTTCCTTTGCTTTTTCAAATTTTTTTTCTCTTATTAACGCAAATATTTCATATTCAAAAATTTTATCATTCCATTTTTTTTTCAAAAATTCATCTGCTTTGCTTATTAATTCGTCATATTTTTTCATAGCATACAAAACAGAAATATATTTTTTATAATAAATATCTTTATTTGTGTTTTTATATAAAAATTTATACAGAAAAAGAGCTTCTTTATACCTGCCGCTGTCTTCATCAATCAGTGCTTTTATAATATAATTATCTTCATCGGGAATTGCTTTTTCACCTATTTGAGGCTGTTTTACAGCGCATCCCGCCAGTAATAATATTAATAATAAAATATATCTGTTTTTCAATTTTTTCTTCTTTCTTTTTCTACTATTCCCGGACATTCTTTTTTTAATTCATCAATTTTATCTTTATAATAATCCCAAAAAGGAAACGTTTTGCACTGTTTCGGCCTTACCGGATAAATAGTGCATCCATTGTTAAAAAACAGACAGGCAAATCCGTTTTTATAAGGTTTCTCTTTAATTGAGTATTTATAACCAATTTTTATTAAAAATTTTTCAATAAAAATATCCCGGTCAATCCGTAAAAATTCTGCAATTTTTTCTATTTCTTTTGGTGTTACCCAAATATATCCGCTTTCACCGATACAACAGTTTCCTTCGCATTTTTTACAGGCATCTGGATTAAATTTAAATTCAAATCCCTCTTTACTTATCAGTTTTTTATTTTCCATTTTTTTCCATTATATTTTTATACTTTTTGTATTTGCTTTTTTATACATCTTTTTTGCTTCATCTGAATATTCATCCCCTACAAATCCGATAAACGGAGGGTAAATCTTGATAAACGATTTTGAATGTCTTTTCGCTTTTACCAAAACTAAAGTCGCTTTTTTATTTAATTTAGGATGAAAAAATCTTATATCGGTAATTTTAAGCGGCTTTGGCAATTTTAAAATTATATCATCAATTCTTTTTGCATCATAGCAAAATATAAATTCTCCTCTTTCTTTAAGAAGTATATTTACACTGTGAAAAAATTTGTCCATAGGAAGAAACTCCTCATATCTGGCAATTTTTTTTATTTCATTGTTACTTTTGAGACTTCCGTTGTAAAATGGCGGGTTTGAGACAACAAAATCATACTTTTCAGTATATTTAAAATCTAAAAAATCTTCATTGATTATACTGACATTTATATTGTTTGCCTCACTGTTTTTTTTAATAAATTCAGCCATAATATCCTGTTTTTCTATAATATCCATATTAATTCCCGGAAAATCCCTTTTTAAAAGCAGTCCCAAAATACCGCATCCTCCCCCTACTTCCAAAACATTGCCTTTTATATTAAAACGGCTTATAAAATCATACAAAATAAATGTATCAGTATTATAACAATACCCGTTTTGAGGCTGATATAATATCAAAATAATTTCTCCTTAAAAAATAATGTATAATTTTATCAAAAAGGAATGAAATGATTATTATTCCAGCACGTCTTTCTTCAAGTAGACTGCCAAATAAAATTTTGGCCGATATAAACGGCACACCTATGATAATAAGATGTGCAGATATTGCATCAAAAGTTGATAATGTGACAATAGCCACTGATTCCTACGAAGTAATTGATATTTGCAAAAAATACGGGTTTGAAGCAGTGCTTACAGATAAAAACCACAAAAGCGGAAGCGACAGAATAAAAGAAGCAGCTGACATATTAAAACTTGGAAAAGATGAAATAGTTATAAATATGCAGGGGGACGAACCGTTTTTAGAACCGGTTATACTTCAAAAGGTTAAACAAAAACTAATTGATTTAAACAGAAATTTTAAAATGGTCAGCTGTTATAAAAAAATAAATGAAATTGACGCTCAAGACCCAAATCTTGTAAAAGTTGTAATAGATGAAAATTCTGATGCACTGTATTTTTCAAGAAGTAAAATTCCTTATAACAGAGATTCCCTCCCCCATATATATAAAGGTCATATCGGAATATATGGATTTGACAAAAAAAGCCTTGATATATTTACCAAAATGAAAGGAAGACTTGAGCACATTGAAAAGCTCGAACAGTTAAGAGTTTTGGAAAACGGAGAAAAAATAAAAATGATTGAGGCGCAAACCAAATCTTTTGGAATCGATACATTAGATGATTTAGAAAAAGCAAGAAAACAGGCTAAGGCCAACAATTTTTAAAAGGATAAAAATGAAAAAAGTAGCAGTAAGTATTGGTGATTTAAATGGTATTGGACTTGAAATTGCTTTAAAATCACATAACAAAATAAAAGAATGGATAAAACCTGTATATTGTATAAATAAAACAATGCTAAAAAAGGGTGCAAAACTTTTGAATTATGAAATTCCTGATGATTTTGAAACAGTGGAAGTTAAAGGGGATTTTGAGATTAATCCAGGAAAAATAGATAAAACAAGCGCCAAATATTCATTTAACAGTTTTTTAAAAGCGGTAGAACTGGCCAAAAATAAAAAAGTAGATGCAATAACGACACTTCCAATAAATAAAGAAGCGTGGGCTAAAGCCGGAATCAAATACAAAGGCCATACGGAAGTGCTTAGAGACATATTTAAAAAAGATGCCATTATGATGCTTGGATGTGAAAAACTCTATGTTGCACTGTTTACCGAGCATATTCCTCTAAAAAAAGTTGCGGAAAAAATAAAAAAAGAAAAATTAATACAGTTTTTTATTGATTTTTACAGAAGCACTAATTTTGAAAAAATAGGCGTTTTGGCGCTTAACCCTCATGCGGGAGACGGCGGAGTTTTGGGAGATGAGGAAATAAAAGAAATATTTCCGGCTATTATAGAAGCAAACGAAATTTTGGAAAAAGAAGTTTTTTACGGACCTCTTGTTCCAGATACTGCATTTAAAGAAAAAAAAGGACATTTTATAGCAATGTATCATGACCAGGGACTGGCACCTTTGAAAGCGATATATTTCAATGACAGCATAAATGTAAGTCTTAATCTTCCAATTTTAAGAACATCTGTTGATCACGGAACAGCCTTTGATATTGCATATAAAGGAAAAGCCGATACCAAAAGTTATGAAAACGCAATTAAATATATAATAAAGCATAAAAATTGATTTATATCAATAAATTTATAATTGCTAAAATAAATTTAAAATCCAAAAACTTTTGGATTTTAGGCGTATTTAGCTAAAATTTCTTCTGCTTCCTGATATCCAAATTCAAATGCTTTTTTATTAATTTCCACGGCTTTTGGAGGAACAGTTTGAATCATAGTTTCATATACTGTGTCTTTGTCAATATTATTCATTTTTGTAGCAATCGCAAGGGCTACAACAGATTGAGTGATAACGTGCCCTACTTTTTCTTTAGCAATAGTAATTACTTCAATAGGAAACATTTTCCATTTCGCTTTATCAGTATCGCTCGGATAAACAAGATTCGGTTCATATACAATAATACCGCCTTCTTTTACACCTTCTTTGAACAATTGGTAAGATTTATCGGCAACACTCAACATAAAATCTATTTCCCCTTCAGTTGCATAAGGATAAAGAATAGGCTCCTCATCTAAAATAATATCGACTTTAGTCGGACCTCCTCTTACTTGGGAGGTATATGTCCCTACCTGAATTCCGTATTTTCCTGCATTTACATATGATCTTGCCAAAATTTCACCTGCAAGCAAAACTCCTTGTCCACCGACCCCGGTAAATCTTATTTGTTTTCTCATTATTTGCCCCTTACTCTATCTATTAATTTATAATATTCTTCACAATATTCAGGCTCCTGTTTTTCATAAAGTACACCTCTTGGCTTAATTCCTTTTTGTTTTAATTCATATTGTTCGTCTTCGCTTAATTTGTCCCATTTGGCTTTTGACATTAAATTACCTTCAATCCAGTCCATCAATTGTTTTGCCTGTCCTAATTTATTTTTTCTACCAAAATTGACATGACAATTTGAATGCGCATCAACAAAACTAAACCCTTTATGACTGAATGCTTTAACCAACACTCTTTCAAGCTTTTGAGCCTGAGCAACACTTTCTCTTGCAACAAAAGTCGCCCCTGCCCCTTTCGCTAATTCGCATGCATCAAAAGTAGGATCAATATTTCCATACTGGGTTGTTACAGACCACGCACCTTTTGGTGTAGTAGGACTAACCTGAGAATTGGTAAGTCCATAAATAAAATTATTTACTATAATATAATTCAAATCAATATTTCTTCTACATGCATGAATAGTATGATTACCTCCTATTGCAAGTCCATCACCGTCACCGCCTACAACAACAACATGTTTATCAGGATGTGTCAGTTTAATTCCTGTCGCATAGGGAAGTGTTCTTCCGTGAGTGGTATGAACTGTATTTGCATCAATATAACTTGACATTCTTCCGCTGCATCCAATCCCTGAAACAACACAGATATCATTTTTATCCCATCCGAGTTTCGCCATAGCTCTGATTATTGTTTTCATAATAATACCATCGCCACATCCCCAACACCAAAGTGTAGGCATTTTATCTGTTCTTAAATAATAATCATAATTAAAAGCCATTTTTTCTCCTTATATCATTTCTTTAATTTTTGCTTTAAATTCCGCAGGACTTATTGCTCTACCGTTTACTTTAAACAAAGTTTCAAAAGTATCTGCTTTTCTAGCACTTGCCCTTTGTATTTCTTTAAAATATTGACCTTTATTCATTTCAGCAACCAATATTTTGTCAAATTTATTACATAATTCATATATTTTTTCTTCAGGAGACGGCCAAAGTGTAATCGGTCTAAAGAGTCCTACTTTAATACCTTCTTTTCTTAAACTTTTAATAGCTTCTTTTACAGCCAAACTTACACTTCCGTAAGCTATCACCATTATATCGGCATCGTCAAGCATATATTCTTCGAAACTCTCTATTTCATCCTTATGGGCTAAAATTTTATTAAACAGTCTGTCAATTAATTCCTGTGAAAGTTTTGCATCTTCGGTAGGAAATCCTGTCGGTCCGTGATGAAGTCCTGTTATATGATATCTGTATCCTTTAAAAAACGGATTCAAAATAGCCGGCTCATCCGCAGGGACGTTATAAGGTTCATATGTTGAAGGATCGCCTTTATAAACTCTTCTTTTTACAGTATTTGCTTTAACTTCTTCAATATCGGGCAATACTGCTTTACCAATCATATGACCGAGTGTTTCATCAGATAAGACAAATACAGGTGTCATAAATCTTTCAGCCAGATTAAATGCTCTTACTGCTTCACTATAACATTCGTCCAAACTGCCAGGGCATAAAGAAATTGACTGATAATCTCCATGTGTCGGTGCGAGAGCTTGAAGTATATCTTGCTGGGAAGGTCTTGTCGGAAGCCCGGTTGAAGGTCCACCTCTCATTACATTTGTAATTACAAGCGGCGTTTCTGTCATAAAGCTTAGGCCTATTTGTTCAGCTTTTAGACTAATTCCAGGACCCGAGGTATTGGTCATAGATTTTGTTCCACTCATACTGGCCCCAAGAGCTACTGAAATACCGGCGATTTCATCTTCCATTTGAATAAATACTCCTCCGACTGTAGGAAGTAACCTGCTCATTTCATGAGCAATTTCGCTTGAAGGTGTAATAGGATATCCTCCAAAAAATCTACACCCGGCGTCAATAGCGGCAAGTGCTTCTAATTTATTACCCGTTGATACTATTTCTCTTGGCATTATTATTCTCCTTTTAACTTTTTAACTTCATTCAGTTTTTTAAATTTATACTCATTTCTTTCTGCCACAAATATACAAAAATCAGGACATTCAAGTTCACATTCCCTACATCCGATGCAATATTCCGGATGGGCAACGTTTATCATTTGTCCCAAAACATTATGAGGGTCATCTATCATTTCAAGAACACCTGTAGGACAAAAATCTACGCATAATGCACAACTTTTACATTTATTGATATCAACCCATACCGGCGTGTTTTCTGGAGCTTTTAATTTTAAATCTACGTTTAAAGCCATGTAATCTCCTTTTACTTTTCTTTACATTTATAATATCAAAATACAAATTTATTTTTCACAAAAAGTAACAACGTCGAAAATATTTATATTTTTTTGTTACCAAATGAAACTTTTAAACTGTTAGTAGTTAAATTAAAGAGAAAAAATAAAAAATTTATAAAAGTGAAGCTATACTATAATAATGTTTTTTAGACTTTTTAGCTTCTTTTTTAAGAGAGGCTAATACGCTTGAATATTCATTTTTAAATTTAGAAATATCAAAATTTATCTCAAGAATGGCTGCACTGACAGTTAAAAATTTAAATTTTTTCAAATTACCGTCTCTGTCTTTTGCCTTAATATATCCCCTATCAATATCCTCTTTTTTATAAAAACTTATTACGTCACGTGAAAATTTATCTATTATTTCTTCTACTAAATTAATTACATCTTCAATTTTTCTATTTTTCAAAGGAATTGAAAGGAAAAAGTCATCCCCTCCGATATGACCTATCATAAAATCTTTATTTGAATAAAGTTTTAAAATTTCTGAAAAAAGAATTATTACCCTATCTCCACTTCTAAATCCATAAATATCATTATACGGTTTAAAATTATTAAAATCAAAATAAATAAAAGCAAAATTTTTTCTACTTTCGATACATTTTTGTATATAATTGTTAATTGAACTGTTTCCGGGAAGTTTTGTAAGAGGATTTTGGTCTCTTGCTTCAAGCAGTTGCTTTTTATGAATAATTTCCAATAATTTTTGAGCTGTTAAGACACCTTTATATTGATTATTTTCTTTAATAATTACAGCAGAAAAATTTTCATTTAAACTAAAAATATTAAGAAAATTTTCTATAGATTCATTAATATTAATTATAAAACATTTTGTTAAAAATTCTTGTTTATCACAAATTTT
>CAYPHV010000014.1:0-33247 GCA_964410645.1 uncultured Nautiliales bacterium | reverse complement strand
TAGGAGCGGTGCAATATTTGATTATTGTGAATATTTAAGGCTATTTGCAAATTAGTAAAGAAACTAAAATCAAAATAATTTTTGAGCATATAAATCAGAAAACGTATATAATGAGAATTTGACAAAAAATTAGTAGAATTTAGATAAAATATTAGAATTAATATCTCATAAAATTTTTTAAGCTCAAAATCGTTATGAGGAAAAATTAGTTACTTATATGATTTGAATTTGCAAGTGGCTCAAAAGGATAAAAATTTATGCGTACAAAACTATTAATAGCATCTATATTAACAGGTATTTTTAGTGGTATATTTATTAGTCTATATGGATTATTGAGTAAATTTTTATCTTATGTACTATTTTTAGGAAATCCTTATGAAACTATTCCTTCTCTTCCTGTTTGGTATCTGTATTTAGTCCCTACAATTTCTATTCTTTTTGTTAATTATCTTATTTCCAAAGATGCATCTCTTCGTGAATATGGTGTAAAAGAGATTGCTGATGCAGTGGAAAACAATAAGCTTTCAATGAGTATAAAAAGTCTTTTTTTAAAAGTCATTGCCTCTGCTCTTTCTATAGCCAGTGGTTTTGCCATTGGAGATGAAGGACCATCTGCAGCTATTGGTGCCATGATAGGGCAAAAAATGCATACCCTTTTTAAACTATCAAAAGAAACGACACATGTTATGTTAAGCGTCGGGGCAAGTAGTGGTATTGCGGCTATTTTTGTATCTCCGATTACAGGAGTTGCTTTTGCCCTCGAAAATATTGCCTATACTCTGATAAAAAGTTATATGGGGTATATGATTTTAGCCAGTGTTTTAGCTTTTGCAATTGCAATCAATTTTTTAAATCCTACTCTTTTTACTTATTCAAGCGGTAAAATGCTCCATGTAAAATATCTTTATGCTGATTTTATTTTTATATTTGTGATACTGTTTTTTGTATGTTTCTATTTTATTTTAAAAGATAATATATTATATTTTATCAATAAAGTTTTATCAAATAAATTTCAAAAACATAAAAATCTCATATTTGCACTTATTGGTGGCGGTACCATAGGAACTACATTTTTAATTGCTCCTTATGCTACATTTTCAGGGCATGAACTTGTAAATTATCTTATAAACGATAAAGTTCATTTATCTATATCTCTCATCATTGTAACAATCTTTTTAAGAATAATTGCTACAACTATTTCGATATATGCAAATGCAATCGGTGGTCTTTTTATCACACTTATGAGTATTGGTGCATTAATCGGGTATGCATTTGGCGAAGTGATGTTGCAGTTTGGATTTGATATAGAGCCTTTTTATTTTGCAGCCATCGGTGCATCTGCATTTATGGGTGTTGTTATGGAATTGCCTCTTACTGCTGTTGTTTTAGCGCTGGAGACGACATATGATTATAATGTTGTCATTTCAGTAGGAATTATAGTTTCTTTAGTAAGCTTTATGGTTCCATCTAAACTACGCAGCGAAGATAAGCTTATCAGAAGGTTTTAGTATAATGAGCCACTTGTATGGCTTAAATTTGCAAGTTATTCTATTGTTATTTTTTTTTGGAATAATTTTTTCAAAAAGGAAAGGTTATGCTAAAAAATTATGCAGAAATTATAATTGCTTCTTTGTTGTTTCTTTTTGTTTTGATATTTCATTATGATTTTTATCATTTAATAGTTTTAATTTTGGAATATATAGTTATTATTGAAGTTGTTCAGATGCTTTTTGTATTTTTTAAAAGGCAAAGGATCAAAATAAGATATATGGTTGATGCGGGTATTATTTTTTTTATAAGGGAAATTTTTATTGCGGTTGTTGATCATAAAAATGAAAAAACTGTTTTGTTACTTTTGATTCTCGTAGGAGTGTTTTTCTTTTTCAGATTTTTGGCAATACATGTTACTTATAAAGCAGAAAAAGAAGAATCAAAGAATAGTGACGTTTAACATATGCCTGACTTCTTCTTTTGGCATTTTGTTAAAATATAAATAACTGTAAACTTTATCTTCAATTCCTGTCAGCTTTCTTTCAATAATACTTAAATATTCTTCTTTTGTAGGAATTCTGCCAAGCATTGCTATTACCGCTGCAAGTTCTGCGCTTCCAAGATAAACTTTTGCGTCTTTGCCCATTCTGTTGTCAAAATTTCTTGTTGAAGTTGAGAATACGTTTGCATTATCCCTAACTCTTGCCTGGTTACCCATACACAGGCTGCATCCGGGGATTTCTATTCTGGCCCCTGCCGCTCCAAAAACAGAATAATATCCTTCTTCTGTCAGTTTTTCTTTGTCCATTTTTGTAGGAGGAGCGACCCATAGTTTAGCAGGCACCTGGCCTTCACCCCTTAAAATTTCTGCAGCGGCTCTATAATGCCCGATATTGGTCATACAGCTTCCTATAAATACTTCGTCTATTTTTTTAGGTCTTTTCGGATTAGCCAATACTTCACTTATTGTTGCCACATCATCCGGATCGTTAGGGCAGGCAACTATCGGTTCGGTAATTTCATTTAAATTGATTTCAAGTACAGCTGCATATTTGGCATTTTCATCACGTCTTAAAAGTTTTGGATTTTTAAGCCATTCTTTCATTTTGTCAATTCTTCTTTGAAGCGTTCTTTTGTCTTCATATCCGGATTCAACCATTGTTTCCAAAAGAACAATATTTGATTTTAAATATTCTTCTGCCTGTTTTTCACTTATATCGACGCTGCATGCCGCCGCACTTCTTTCGGCAGATGCGTCAGCCAGTTCAAATGCCTGTTCGATTGTAAGGTCTCTTATGATATTGCCTTCAATTTCCAGAATTCTTCCGTTAAATATATTTTTTTTATTTTTCTTTTCAACCGTAAGAAGCCCTTTTTTAATTGCAAAATAAGGAATTGCATTAACTAAATCCCTTAGGGTAATTCCCGGTTGAAGTTCGCCTTTGAATTTTATAAGTACGCTTTCCGGAACATTTAGGGGCATACTGCCGGTAACCGCTGCAAACGCTACAAGTCCGCTGCCTGCAGGAAAGCTTATGCCCATTGGAAATCTTGTATGAGAATCTCCCCCCGTTCCAAGCGTATCAGGCAGAATCATTCTGTTTAGCCATGAGTGAATGACGCCGTCTCCGGGTTTTAACGCCACTCCGCCTCTGCTGGTAAAAAAATCGGGTAAAGTGCGCTGAAGTTCTATGTCGGCGGGTTTTGGATAAGCGGCCGTGTGGCAAAACGTTTGTAATACAAAATCTGCATTAAATTCCAAAGCGGCAAGTTCTTTTATCTCATCTCTTGTCATAGCTCCTGTAGTATCCTGGCTTCCGACAGTCGTAGCGGTAGGTTCCACATACATTCCGGGTCTAACCCCTTCCATTCCACATGCTTTTCCTATGATTTTTTGTGCGAGCGTATATCCTGTGCCTTCTTTTGCGGTCGGTTGGTCAGGTTTTATAAAAATATTTGTTTTAGACTGCGTTCCAATGGAATCTATGGCTTTTTGGGTTAAGTTTTTACCTATAATTAACGGAACTCTGCCTCCTGCCCTTACTTCATCCGGAAGAGTATTGGGGCTTAGTTTAAATTCGCTTACAACAGTCCCGTTTTTAAGTATTTTTCCCTCATACGGTCTGATTTCTATAATGTCTCCCGTTTCTATTTTGGATACGTCGGCCCCTTCAATCGGAAGCGCTCCTGAATCTTCAAGCGTATTGAAGAAAATAGGCGCAATGACATTTCCTATAACAATTCCGCCCCTTTTTTTGTTGGGTACAAACGAAATTTCTTCACCAATATGCCAAATGAGCGAATTTGCCGCTGATTTTCTGCTTGAGCCGGTTCCGACTACATCTCCTACAAATGCAACAGGTTGGCCGCTTTGTTTAAGCTTTTCTATTTTCTCAAGCGCGTCTGGAATTTTTGCTTTTAACATACTTGTGGCATGAAGCGGAATGTCGCTTCTTGTAAAAGCTTCGCTGGCCGGGCTTAAGTCATCGGTGTTTGTTTCTCCCGGAACTTTGAACGCTACTACCTTAATGCTTTTTGGAAGTGGTTTTTTAGCTGTAAACCACTGTGCGTCTGCCCAGGATTCTAAAACTTCTTTTGCATATTTATTTCCGGCTTTTGCAAGTTTTTCTATGTCTAAAAACGCATCATATACCAGTAAAGTGTTTTTAAGCTGGTTTGCGGCGTTTTTGGCTATTTCTTTATCTTTATGGGATAAAGCGTCAATAAGAGGTTTTACGTTATATCCTCCAAGCATTGTTCCTAAAATTTCTATCGCTTTTTTTGGGGAAATAGCGGGAGAATTTGTTTTGCCCTGGACAATATCGTTTAAAAATATCGCTTTTACATATGCCGCTTCATCAACGCCGGGATTTATATGATTCAAAAATAAATCCATTAAATATTCTTCTTCCGGAATAGGGACCATTTTGAGAAGGTTTATTAGTTCTTTAGCCTGTTTTGCCGTTAGCGGAAACGGCGGAATACCAAGCTTTGCTCTTTTTTCAGTATGCTTTTTATATTCTTCAATAAAACTCATATGAATCCTTTTTTTATTGCAATTGTAGCAATAATATTTACCAAAGGTTAATTTTTATAATTTTTATAATTTTTATAATTTTTTATGTGTTAATTTGTAACAATGTATATCTAAAGTTGAAAAATGTTTTTATTAATTTAAATTTTTTATTTGGATATAATTTCAATAAAAAGGATAATTTTTGGATTGTCAAAAAACTGCAAAAGAAGTTTTGCAAACTGAAGCACAGGAACTTTTAAAAGCAGATATCAGCGGAATAGAAAAAGCGGTTGATATTGCATATAACACACAGGGTAAGGTAATAATTACAGGGGTAGGCAAATCGGGGCTTATCGGCGGGAAAATAGCTGCAAGTATGGCAAGTACGGGAACGCCCAGTTTTTTTATTCATCCAACTGAAGCGCTTCACGGGGATCTTGGAATGATAAGAAAAGAAGACAGTGTAATTGCAATAAGCTATTCCGGGGAAAGTGAGGAACTTGTAAAAATACTTCCCCATATAAAAAGATTTGAAGTGCCTTTAATAGCAATGACGGGAAATAAAAATTCCACGCTGGCTAAATACGGTGATGTTGTGTTAAATGTTCATGTAAATAAAGAAGCGTGTCCTCTTAATGTCGCCCCTACAAGTTCAACTACGTTGACTCTTGCTATGGGGGATGTCCTTACAGTATGTCTTATGAAAAAAAGACATTTTACAAAAGAAGATTTTGCGTCTTTTCATCCGGGAGGCAGTCTTGGTAAAAAACTTTTTGTAAAAGTTAAAGATTTAATGGAAAAAAATTTTCCGGTGGCCTGTGAAAAAGATTGTTTAAAAGAGGCTATTATTAAAATGACCGAAGGAAAATTGGGCCATGTTTTGTTTATGAACGGAAACAGGGTTAAGGCCATTTTAAGCGACGGAGATTTAAGGCGAGCCATGATGAGCGACAAATTTGATTTAAATGCAAAAGCTATTGATTTTGCAACAAAAAACCCGAAAGCTATCAATAAAGAAGTGCTTGCAAGTGATGCTTTAAAATATATGGAAGATAATAAAATTCAGTTTTTACCTGTTGTGGACAGTGACGGGAATATTGCCGGGGTTTTACATATTCATCAATTGGTGGAAGCAGGGATAAAATGAGGCTGAATAAATTTATAAGCCATCATACAACTTACAGCAGAAGAGAAGCAGACAAGCTGATTTTTGGTGAAAAAGTAAAAATTAACGGTGTAATTGTAAAAGAACCGGGTTTTGAAGTGGAAGTAAACGATAAGGTATCGGTTAATTCCAAGCCGGTTAAAAAAAATATAAAATATACCTGTATTGTTTATAATAAGCCAAAAGGCGAGCTTGTTACCAAAAAAGACGACAGGGGCAGGAAAATTATATATGACACACTTTCTAAAGAGTTTAAACATTTTATATCTGTGGGAAGACTTGATTTTAACAGTGAAGGGCTTTTAATACTTACCGATTCGCCAAAAGTGGCCCATATTTTGATGGAATCAAATCTGCCAAGAGTTTATAAACTAAAAATAAACGGTTTTATTACTCCCGAAATGGAAAAAGCTATGAATGAAGGGGTTATTGTAGGGCGTGAAGGGGCGCACGAAAAAAGCAATATAAATTCGATTGAGCTTAAGCCGTTTTTAAATTATCAGATTATTAAAAATTCTCCGGCATATTCTACTTTAAAAGTAATTATTGAAGAAGGTAAAAACAGGGAGCTTAGAAGATTTTTTGCCCATTTTGGCAGTGAAGTGAAAGATTTAAAGAGATTATCTTACGGATGGGTTAGTTTAAATGCCTTGCCCGGAGGAAAAACAAGATATTTTGATAAAAAAGAGTATAAACTGTTAAAAGAATTTTTAAAGGATGATGATGAAAGAAATAATTATAAAGACCAATTATAAATCGGAAATAATAGATATTACAAAAGAAATTAAAGAAACGGTTATAAAAAGCGGAATTAAAAAAGGTATTGTTACTGTGTTTTGTGCACATTCGACATCCAGTTTGGTAATTTTCGAAAATGCGGATGCAAGTTTAAAAAGGGATTTGCTCGGAATGCTAAAAAATATTGTACCTCCTAAAAATTATACTCATTCCAATGCGACGGCACATTTAAAAGCTTCACTGCTTAAAAGTGATATTACATTAATAGTGGAAAATGCCCATATTTTACTTGGCAAATGGCAAAATATTTATTTGGTTGAATTTGACGGTCCCAGAGAAAGAAAATTATACGTTAAGGTAATTGAAGGCTAAAAAATATATTTTTTGGTAAAATTATATAAAAAGGAATATAAAGGATATATATGTTTGAAAAATTAATGAAAGATATAAAAGGATACAGGGCCCCTATTGCATTTGGAATTGCAAGAGTTGATTTGGGACAGCTTAATCATGACAAAGTTCTTCAAGCTACATATCCAGTTATAAATTGGAAAGAAAATTTTGGATGTGCCGCGGTATTTATAAAAGCTCTTTTTAAAACAGGCACCAGGGTTGATTTCGATAAAAGTGAATTTGTAGGAGTGGTGACACCCGAATTTGTGGACAGTGCACTCGAACTTTTCGGAGAATATATGGTAAGAGAAGCCGTAGGTGAATCCCACAAAAATATTCAGGTTTTAAAAGTATTAAAAGATATATTTAAAAAAGAATTTTTTGATAATTACAGAATTTGTTTTTTATTTGAAGATACTGCCCCAAGAAGTGTTGAATCGGTTTATCTTAAACTTTATGCGCTTTCCACCAGAAAAGCAAAGCTTAGAAGTGTTAATTTAAATAAAGCTTTTACAGTGCTTTCTAATGCGGCATGGGTTGGAAATGTTCCAATTGAACTGGAATATCTTAAAGTCCATGAGATTGAAATGAAGCTTAAAGATTCTTTTCCGGAAATTGAATATGTAGATAAATTTCCGAGATTTTTATCTCATATAATTCCTGATGAAAATACAAGAATACTTGACACAAGCAAGGTAAGAATGGGGGCTCAGCTTGCAGCCGGCACAACTGTGATGCCGGGGGCCAGTTATATAAATTTTAATGCAGGAACAGAAGGGCCTGTAATGGTTGAGGGAAGAATAAGCTCATCCGCGGTTGTTAAAGCAGGAGCCGATGTCGGTGGAGGAGCGAGTATTTTGGGGGTTTTAAGCGGAACAAACGGTAATCCTGTAACAATAGGCAGGAATACGCTTCTTGGAGCAAATTCTGTGACCGGTATTCCACTTGGAGACGGATGTATTGTAGATGCGGGGATTGCAGTATTGGAAGGCACTAAAATATGGGTAAGCGGTGATGAATTTACAAAAATAAAAGAGGTAAACCCTCAGTGGAAAGCTGAATATAAAGAATATTTTAAAGGATTGGAGCTTGCGGGATTAAACGGGGTTCATTACAGGTTTGACACAACAAAAGGTGCAATGGTTGCATTAAGAAGTAGAAGAGAAGTCAAATTAAATAAAGAGCTGCATTAATTTTGTTAGAAGAATTAGGTATATTAAAAATATTTTGATATAATTTCAGACTTAAAATCTAAAAAAGGATTAATAATGTCAAGAAAATGCGATATCTGCGGTAAAGGTCCGCAATTTGGAAACAGAGTAAGTCACTCTAATAAAAAAATAAAACATAAATTCAACGCTAATATTCAAAATGTAAAAATTGAAATTGACGGAGAAATTAAAAAGTTAAAAGTTTGTACAAGCTGCCTTAGAAGCTTGAAAAAATCAGTATAACATTTCCCCCTTTCGGGGCATAGATGAACAATAAAATGAAATTATTATACAATTAACGGCTATGAAAAAAGCATTTTTAAACACTACTCCTGATAATATTGCAGTAATAAATTCTGTAAGGCTTTATAAAAAATTTAAAAAAGTATCCGTTTATATCCCACAAAATTCATTACGAAGATAATTGTTGAATAATGGTGACTAAAGAAACAGATTTTATTTAAAGGAGAATTAAATGAATTTTAAAATTACGCCTGTTGACGGAGGTATTTGTGCGGTTGAGGGTATTTATGCAGGCGGTGTAAACGCCGGGTTTAAAAAAGAAGGGTTTGATCTGGGATTTATAAGAAGTGAAAAAGAGATGAATATTGCATATATTTTTACAACAAATAAATTTCAGGCCGCCCCTATTCAATATGTATTAAGAAATGCTGTTAAAAAAACGAATTTTATATTGGCAAATTCTAAAAATGCAAATGCCTTAACCGGTGAAGAAGGAATAAAAGATATTGAAGAAATTTTGAAATTTCTGGGTGAAAAAATTAAGGTAATTAATCCTGTAATGAGTTCAACCGGAGTTATAGGGGCAAGACTTGATAAAGAAAAAATTAAAAAAGGAATAGAAAAATTCGATTTTAATGAAAAAAATTCAAGTAAATTTACAAAAGCAATTATGACAACCGATAGTTTTGAAAAGAAAATTGCTTTTGAGGTAAGCGGAAAATTCGGTAAATTTACAATAGGAGGGGTTGCAAAGGGAGCCGGAATGATAAATCCTGCAATGGCTACAATGCTTTGTTTTATAACGACCGATGCCGATATTCCTGAAAATGATATGAAAGATTTATTAAAAGAAAATGTTGAAACCACTTTTAATGCGATAAGCGTAGACGGCGATACTTCCACAAATGACAGTTTGTTTTTGATGAGTACAAGAACCGGAGATTATGATAAAGAGATTTTTAAAGAAGCTCTCAAACAGGTTATGCTAAAACTGTCCCTTGATATTGTAAAAGACGGTGAAGGGGCTACAAAATCGGTGGCTTTTGTAGTAACCGGGGCAAAGAATAATAAAGAGGCCAAAATTATTGCCAAAAATCTTGCCAATTCACTTCTTGTAAAAACGGCAATTTTCGGAGAAGATCCGAATTGGGGCAGAATTGCGTCAACTATTGGGGCAAGCGGAGTCGAATGCAAAGCAAACAGCTTAAAAATTTCTTTTGAAAATATAGTTGTTTACGACAGAGGCCATATTTTATTTAATGAAAAAATAGAAAAAAAAGCTCATGATATTATGAAACAGAGTGAGTTTAAAATATATACCGATTTGGGAATAGGAGACGGAGCATTTACAGCTTACGGATGTGATTTAAGCTATGATTATGTAAAAATAAATGCAGAATACAGAACATAAACTGTTTATCTGTTTACTAAATTTTTAATTTTTTCCAAAGGAAGCGCTTTGGCATAAAGATACCCCTGTCCGTAAAATTCATGCGTTTCTTCTTTTATTTTTTCTTCAATTTTTTCATTTTCTATAAATTCAATAATTGTTTTTTTCTTCAATTTTTTGACTATTGATATAGCCATTTTTAATATGTCCAAATTTATAGAGTGTTTTAAAATATTTTTGGTGATGGAACCGTCGATTTTAACAATATCCAATAGATTTTCTTGAGATAAATTGATGAGTGTGGAAAAAGAAGAATAGCCGCTTCCAAAATCATCTATAGCTATTTGTAAAGTGTTTGGGAATTCTTCTTTTAATAATTTCAATATTTTATAATATTTAAATAAATTATATTCCGTAATTTCCAAAATTGCAAAAAGATTATATTTTTGGAAAATTTTTAAAGTATTTTTCAAAGAATTTATTACATCCGTATCAACAAAAGAAGTTGGAAAAATATTAAAACTTATGCCTTTTAAAACTTTTGAAATATCCTGTGCCATGGCGGCTAATTTTTCATAGACCAAAATGTCAAAACTGCTTGTATAATTTTCTTTTATCACATATTTTATGAAATCTTCTGCGTCGATGAGCTTTCCATTGATATTTAATCTGCTTAATGCTTCACAGTAAGAAAGTTTTTTTGTATTATTTTTAATATGCATAATCGGTTGAAAATAAATTTCTATATTTTTATTTTCAATGGCATTTTGAATTTCTTTATCTATCAAGGCTTCTTTTTTAGCTTTTTTTATAAGTTCCTTGGATTCTTCGTTGTTAAAATGATAATAAGACTTGTCTAATTTTTCCTGCATCATAATGTAAGTAATTTTTTGTAATAGATTTGCATCCAGTCCGGATAATATTTCGGTATTGGTTGCTCTTAAGAAAAAATCCGGCACATTTAATATAATTTCTTTTTCTCTCAATGACTGAATAATTGCTTTTATATAATCAAATATATTGGTAATGTGTTCTTTTTCTTTATAAGAGATTAAAAAATGTATAGATTTTGTATCATTTATTATGCCGGTAAAATCATAATTTAAGTTTTGTATCTGTTTTTTTGTTTTTGTAAACAAATTTAAAAATAATTGATTAATATCTTTTTTATGCAAAATTTTGTTTGATGGCTTTATAGAAAAAACTAAAAAATACATATATTCTTTTTTAAAAAAGATTGATTCAGAAAAAAGTTTAAAAAAATAATATAATTTATTGCCTGAAAAATTAATTAGTATATTTTTTAAATTATTTGATAATATATTTAATGCTTGATCTAAAATAATTAAAAAATAATAGGCGTTTTTAAAGTCGTTTGAACAAATATAATAATTAATTTCCCTTGCGATATCGAATATTTTTTCTGTGTATATGATAATTTCTGATTTGCTTTCCAATGTGGCGGCTTTACTTAGAAGTTTAAAATCTAAAGAATTTATCCATTTAAAACAGTCTGACTTTTCATATATTAATATTGACTGCTTTGTTTTTAAATTTATTAAATACTGAAGAAATTTTTTATACCAGAGTTTATGACAGCTTATGCTTATTTCTGTAATAATATTTTCTTTTTTTATAGAATTGATTAATTGCTTGGCGGTTTCAATTAAGTAACCTTTGGAGATGCTTTGAATTATTATATTTATTCTTGAAGAAAATTCATTTTCATTATAATCTATATTTTTGTGCATAATTCCAAACAAGATTTCATCTTTTAGCTTTTCTAATAAATTGATAATAATAATTAAAGAAAGGTTATAATCAAAATGAAGTATTTTGCCAATTTTAAAAAAATGCTCAAACAGTTCTTTTTTTGATGTATTAAGCCCAAAAACAATTTCTTTGTTTATTTCTGCAAATATTTTTTTTATATCAATTTCAGAATTAACTGAATTAATTATTTCAATATTTTGCAGTGAATTTTCAAAATAATAATAGAAAAATTTATTAATAGATTCTTCAATTTTCATTCGAATTCCTTTAAATTTTGTGTTTTTTGCTTATTTTTTAATATTAGTTTTATAATGCTTGACATTAAAAAATTTTTTGCTTATAATTTCAATCCACAAACATTCCGGCATAGCTCAGTTGGTAGAGCAGACGGCTGTTAACCGTCTTGTCAGAGGTTCGAGTCCTCTTGCCGGAGCCATAAATATCCATTAATGTTTGACACTTATTATAACAAAAATATATCAGTATTCTTCTAAATTCTAATTTTATGATATTTTTTATGCCGGTGTAGCTCAGCTGGCCAGAGCAGCTGATTCGTAATCAGCAGGTCGAGGGTTCAAATCCCTTCGCTGGCTCCATTAAACAGTACTTGACAATATTTTCTAAAAATTATACACTATATAAAAAGGACAAATAATGGAAAATATGCAAAAAGAAATTCAGGGATTAAAAGAACAGATGAAAAATCTTTCAAAATCAATAGGAAATATGGAAAAAAACAGTGAAAAAGATGCTAAAACAATAGAAGAAAAAATTGAAAAAACAATTTTTAAATATATTCCAAAAGAAAAATTACAAAGCATAAAAGAAGGAATATCCGAAAAGCTTTCGGGAGAAAATTTTGAAAAAGTAAAAAAAGATTCAGAAGAAATAATAGAAAATGCAGAAGAATTTACTAAAAAACATCCAATTGCCACTATTTCTTTATCTCTTGGAATAGGATATCTTTTGGGAAGAGTATTTAAAAAATGAAAGTAACCATCAGTGATTTTATTATTTCATTTTTTGATTTACTGGAAGCTGAAGCAAAAACATTTAAGCTAAGCAGTGAAGAATTTTTGGATAATCAATATAAAAAAGTAGGAAAGGCTTTTTTTAAAAGTTTTTTTTCCATCTTTATGCTGCTCATAATTTTATTATTGTTTTTTATTTCTGTTGTTTCTTTTGCTTACAGTATGTTTTTGTGTCTTAATATTTTTTTTAAACCTTTTGTGTCTGCGTTTATTCTGAGTATTGTTTATTTGTTTTTTGGAATTATTTTATTGTTTTGGATAAAGAAAAAAAATGAATGAGCTTGAAATAAAAAAAAAGAATTTTAAAAATATATTGAAGGGGAGATACGCTTTTAATAAAAATACCGATATAAAACAGGCAAAAGAAAAATTAAGACAAACAGATCCGGGCATTGATATTTCAGATATTTTACAAATAATTTCAAATGAAAAAAAAGACAATATACTGAAAAATTTAATGATAGAATTTTTTACAAATCCGGATGTTTTTGTTTATTATATGCCTGTTATTAAATCTATATTAAGGTTATTATAAAATAAAATGAGTTTAGAGGTTAATATATTAATATTGCTCATATTAACGTCGATTATAGCAATATTGGCAAAGAAAATAAATTTGCCGTATACAATTGTTTTAGTCAGTGTCGGTTTGATACTGGGATATATGAAGGTATTAAACCCGCCGCATCTTTCAAAAGATCTTCTTTATTACATATTTTTGCCTCCTTTGATTTTTCAAACGGCTATTCATTTGAAATTTGATGACATAAAAAGAGATTTTCCGGTAATACTTACATTGGTAATTCCCGGCGTTATTTTATCCACATTGGTAACCGCTTATGTATTTAAAATGATGGGTACAGAATTAATCCATATAAATTTACCTCTTAATATAGGATTTTTATTTGGTGCTGCGGTGGCTGCAACTGATCCGGTGGCGGTTATATCCGTTTTTGAAAAATTGGGGGTTCCTAAACGTCTTAGATTTTTGGCAGACAGTGAAAGTCTGTTAAATGACGGTACCGCAATAGTACTCTTTAGTATTGTGCTGGAAATTATTAATCATCAATTTACATCTGTTAATTATGCAATTATGGATTTTTTCTTTGTGGTCGGTATGGGACTTTTTATCGGTTATATAATAGGTCTTTTTACAGATGAAATAATCAAAAAAGTGGATGATCCGATGGTTGTAATCACACTTACTACGGTTGCGGCTTATTTATCGTTTATTATTGCCGATAAAATAAATGTTTCAGGGGTTATGAGTACAGTTGCAGCCGGACTTGTAATAGGTAAAAGAAGTTTATCAAACCCTGTGTATCCCACAATAAAACTTACAACAGAAACATTTTGGGAATATGTCGTATTTTTAGCCAACTCATTAATATTTTTGCTTATAGGCTTTAGTATAAATATCAATATATTGTATAAATTGTGGCCTCTTATTTTAATTGCGTATTTTGCAATGATGATTGCCAGATATTTTGTAGTGTTTTCCACGTGGGGAATTTTTGCAAAAACAAGCTATAAATTTCCATTTTCCTGGAGTTTTGTTATGGGATGGGGAGGAATAAGAGGCGCTCTTACAATGGTTCTTGCTATGAGCCTTCCGGATTCGTTCAAATACAAAGAAACAATACTTACACTGGTTTTCGGTGTGGTTTTGCTTTCTATTTTTATTCAGGGTATCAGTATGCCTTTTATAATTAAATTATTTAAACTAAATATAACTAGCGATGCGGTGTTTGAATATGAAGAGATAAAAACAAAAATTTCTCTTGTTCAATACCTGATCAATGAAATAAATGATTTAAAATCAAAAATGTTAATAACAAATAAGCTATATGATGAATTGTTACAGGAATTTAGAACAAAATTGGATAATCTGACAGGTAAAATACAAAATTTTGAATTAAACATTGATATAAAAAACGAGGAAACATTAAAAACAAAAAGAGAATTATTGATGAAAGAAAAGCAATATCTGTTAAATATATATAACAATGGTAGAATCTCGAGCAAGGTTTATAAAAAGCTTTCGGATGAAATTAATGCAAGTTTATTTGAAATAGAGAATTTGGGAATATGATCAGGTTTTTAATATTTTTATTTTTTGTAGGATGCAGCGTAAATGATTACAGATTGGTGGGGGAATCTATTGCCCAAAAAAATCCGTCTGTTTTTTTGAAAGCTAAAGCCAGATATTATGCTGTGCATCCTTATGCTTTGGTAAAAGATATAAGATATTATACAAAAGAATTTAAAAATGAGGTGTCAGCTTTTAAAAAGCATATTATAATCTGGCCAAATCCGTATAAGCCTTCCAAAAAAACGTTTGTAAAATATACCGAGCATTATAAAGCCAGGGCAATAATTAATTTTGAAAAAGGTTATTTGGAAGTGGATTCGTTAAAAAAAGTATATTTAAAAAAAGCTATTGTTAATGCTATATTGATGCCCGAGGATCCAAGAAGCGTTGATCTGTTTTCCGATAAAATATCCCTTAAAGGAAAGCCGTTTTTGGCATATGAAATATATGATTTTGAGCGTAGGCCTGTTCTTTATGAATGGAGGGCAAAAAGATATGCAAATTATCTTATTAGCCGTAAGCTAAATAAAAAAACATTGCATCGCCGGACATATTATTATGTCAGAATAAATCTTGTAAAAAATGCCGAAAATATAAGGGCTAAAAAATATTTGCCGTATGTAAAAATATATTCTAAAAAATATTCACTTTCAAAAAGCTTAATTTTAGGAGTTATTAAAACAGAGAGTGATTTCAATCCTTATGCGGTAAGTTATGTTCCGGCTTTTGGTCTTATGCAGATAGTTCCTACCACTGCCGGGGTTGAAGGGTATGAAAAAGTTTATGGGTATAAACATATTCCAAGTAAAGAGTTTTTATTTGTGCCCAAAAATAATATTCATATAGGAAGCGCTTATTTGAATATTTTGTATTATCATTATCTTAAAAAGATTAAAAATCCGCTTAGCAGAACATATTGTATGATAAGTGCATATAACGCCGGAATAGGAAATGTGTTAAAAGTGTTTAATCTAAGGCGTGACAGGGCAGTTGCCATTGCAAATTCTTTAACTCCAAAAGAAGTTTATTACAGACTTACGCATAGACTTTCAACAAGTGAGGGCAGACATTATATGCCTAAAGTGTTGAACAATCAGAAAAAATTTGTCGGTATCTAAATACTTAAATATTTTTCTATTCCATCCGGGGCGACAGTAAGTGAATTTTTAAATTTTTGTGCGGCCAGTATATTTGCCGCTGTTGAAATTCCTCCCGTTATGCCTGATTTGGGAAGTTTTTTCATAAATTCCACAGCTTCGTCATCATTAATTAAAACAGATTCGTCAATGAGATTCAAATTTACTATTTTTGGAATAAAACCGGGGCATATTCCTTGAATTTTATGCGATTTTACAGGCAAATCCGTATTATTGAGTTTATTGTAAATAATGGGTGAATTAATACTTTCAACTGCTATAATTTTAACTCCCAGAGGTTTTAAAACTTTTGCAATTCCTGTGATTGTGCCGCCGCTTCCGACGCCGGCTACAAAATACTTTGGCAAAGTGGTCTGGTTTAGAATTTCAAAGGCTGTTGTGTATTCGTGTGAAAGAGAATTTAAAGGATTTTCGAATTGATTTGTATAATAAGCGTTATGCTTTTTTGTATAATCCCTAGCTTCGTTTATGGCGTCACTTATATTTCCGCTAGTTAAAATTAAGTTTGCACCGAATAATTTTAATAATTTTTGTCTTTCTATGGAATATTTTTTTGGCATAAAAATAGTGGGTTTTATATTAAATTTTTGTGCATAAAAACTAAGTGCAATTCCCGTATTTCCGCTGGTTACCTCTACAATTTCCCTAAATCCTTTTGAAAAAGCATCTTTTAGCATAAATAAAGCGGGTCTGTCTTTAATGCTGCCTGCCGGATTTTTGTATTCGAGTTTGACCTGAACGCCGTTTAGATTAAAAATCGGTGTGTTAAACATATTTACTCCTAAAATAAAATATGGTATATATTTTAAAATTTTTAATTTGTTAAAATTATAACAGATAAAATAAACAGAAAAGATAAAAATGAAAAAATTATTAAAATTAATGCTTACCGCTTTTTATATTTTAACAGTGGTTGTTGTTTGGTGGATAGGATATTTAAGGTACAGTGGAAATTTTTATGAAATTGCTAACGGAGTTTATCGTTCACATCAGTTGTATAAATTCGATTTTGCAAAATTTTATAAAAAGTATCATTTTAAAACTATTCTTAATTTAAGAGGTGTTTCCAGTCAAAAATGGTATAAATATGAAAAAGCATTTTGTAAAAAGCATAATATTGTTTTAATAAATTTTGGAATCAGCGACAGAAAAGTTCAAAGTGTTAAACTCATGAAAAAACTTGTAAATATTATGAAAAAATCTAAAAAGCCTCTTTTAATTCATTGTAAGGCCGGAGCCGATAGATCAGGACTTGCAAGCGCGTTATACCTTTATTCAACAGGAGATAAAAACTATTCAAAAATGCTGAGTTTCAAATACGGGCATTTTCCTTATCTTGGTTCAAAAACAAAAGCTATGGATATTAGTTTTAAGAATTGGATTTTCCAAGCCAAAGAGAAACGGCAAATTTCTGAAAAAAATTAAATTTATTTAATTTTCCCATAAAATTTCGTAATTTACTTTTGTGTATTTTTTCTATTAGTTTCATAAATTTAAAATCTTTTAAAAATCTTTTATTCCACTCTTTTTGATAATCCAGGCCGTTAATAATAGAATTTGCTAAAATTTTTGCAGATGAAATTGCATAATATATGCCTTCAAAACTCATAGGCATTACTTGTCCGGCCGCATCTCCTACGAAATATATATTGTTTTGCTGAATTAAAATATTCTCTTTCCATGAAGGAATAAAATATCCTTTCGGTTTTGCTTTGATATTTAAAAACTTACAAAAATTATTAAATGAATCTAAGCCGGCGCTTCCAATATGCGTTTTATCCATATGGGGAAATTTCCATGCATAATATTTGCCACCAAGATTTTTGTCAAAATAAAATTCGCATATTTTAGTCTTTTTTTCTATTTTTGCATAATATGTTATGATTTTAGGAACAGCAGATACGTTTGTATGCTTTCGAACGGTTGAATTAACTCCGTCAGCTGCTATTAATATATCATAATCAAAAAGTATTTTTTCTTTATTTATCTCAATTTCCGCTTTTTTATTTTTGAAACCCTTAAACCTTCCATAAATTAATTTGGCACCACTGTCTGTTGCCAAATTTCTTAATGCCTGATCAAATTCGTATCTTTTAATAATATTTAAATTTTCACCCTTTAAATCAATTTTTATTTTATCTTTTTTGTAATTTGTATAAACATGGTTTAATTTATGTTTTATCAGCTTTTTAGGAATATTAAACTCATTAAACATTTTTGTTTTTACTCCGCCGCCGCATGGTTTATCCCATATTTTATCCTGAATTAATGTAACATCAAATTGTTTTGCCAAAAATCTTGCAGCGGTTGCACCTGCGGGTCCCCCGCCTATAACTAAAATTTTCATTTACAGCCTTTGACTTTGATTAGGGCAATAATCCCTTTTTTAAAAAGTAATTTATATCTGAATTTATGAAGTTCTGTAAGCTTTGTGAGTACTGTATCCCCCGGTTTTGGATTTTTTCTGTCAACCAGCATTCTTGCATATACATCGAACGAAGGTGTGTTTAAATGATACATTACTATTTTTTTTATATGGTGGTTTTTTACAAATACAGCGGCGTTTTGTAAAGGTATTGCTCTTACGTTTGCATAAATCCAGCCTGCATAATTTAAAATGAATATCATGCTAAAGCCCAAAATAACGGTTTTTATTTCTTTACTAGATTTAATAAGACTTAAGATTAAAAGAGTAATAAGCGAAATAAAATAAAAAATATTAAAATAAGGCATCAGAGATTCAATTATATATTGTAGTTCTTTTTTGGTATGTATATAAGGCAAAATAAAAGGAATTGCCATCAGAATTAAAATAAATAAAACAAATGGAAGCGAGTATAAAAATTCACTTTTTATATCTTTAAAAGCTAAAGCCATAAATATAAAAAGAGGGGTATATCCGTAAATAACATAATGGGGAAGTTTTGTGCCTGAAAGTGAAAAAAAAATAAAAACAAACAAAAACCATATGGAACCAAAAAGCAAAAACTCATCTTTTGATTTGAGATAATATCTTATTTTAGCAAGATATTTTAGTAAAAGACTAGTCCATGGAAGAAGACCTGTCAATAATACGGGAATATAATAAAAAAGGCTTCCTTTATGGTGCTGAAAGCTTGTTTCAAATCTTCCTATGTTGTTTTTTAAAAAAAATCCGTCGATAAATCCCATGCCATGAGCTTTAAACTCTAAAATATACCAAGGAAAAGCTATAACTGAAAAAATAATAAGCCCTTTTACATTAAAAACGTCTTTAAAAAATTGCCTGAAATCTTTTTTTATCAGTTTATAAATAAAATATGTGGCAAGAGGTATTAATATTGCAACAGGACCTTTTGTCAGGAATCCAAATCCTATCATTGCAAATGATATTAAAAGATATTTTTCTTTTTGTTCTTTTATATATAAAAACAGGCTAAACATTGAAAAGGCTATAAACATATTCAAAAGGGCATCGGCAATAGCCGCTTTTGCGATAAGGCCTATTTGCAAAGCTGTAACTAAAAAAAACGAAGACAGTATCCCTGTTTTTTCACCGTATAGTTTTTTAGCGAAAAGATATAATCCCAAAGCCCACAAAGTAGCCGCAATGGCGCTTGGAAGCCTAAATGCAAACGTGTTTATTCCAAATACAGATATACTTATAGCCTGCAGCCAATAAATTAAAATAGGTTTTGCAAATCTTATTTCTCCGTTTAAATATGTAGTTATAAAATTGTGTCTTACAAACATTTCTCTGGTTGCTTCGCTGAAAGCCCCTTCGTCCAGATTGAAAAGAGGAGTGAGCGAAAGGGTTAAGTAAAAATTTATGAGTATTGCGAAAAAAAGAAAAATTTTTAAGTTGATTTTCATCTGTAACCTCTGTCTTTTTTGTATTTAAACGGTTCTGTGTAATTTTTGTCTTCAATTATTACAACAGCCGAACCTCCGTTTTTATATAAAAGTTTAAATTCGGGTAATTTTTTAAACTCGGAAATTTTTACAATTTTGGAATTTGGATATTTTTTGGCAAATTCTTTTACATGGACGGGAGCCAAAATAAAATAATCTATACAAAGATATAATATATAAACAGTAATAAACAATATTTGAGACAGTTGCACCCATTCTACTTTTAATCCTACGAAAAATAAAACAATAATAATCGCAAAATAAACAAGATTAAAACGGGGTAAAAAATACATATCCAGTATTTTAAAACTTTCATTTGGCAACTGTAACAAAACAAACAGAACAAACGGAAGAGAAAATCCTATAATCGATACTACCAAAAATAGTTTTTTCATAACATTGGATTTATCCATAATATTCCTTTTTTGTATAATTTTATCAAAAATAGAGTATATGCTAAAATATGAAGGCATCTTAAAGAAAGGATAAAAAATAACAGGAATCGTATGCGCATATTTAAAAGAAGCAAAACCGCTTATTGAATGGTTTGGACTTAAAAAAAGCCGTAATAAATTTTTGATTTATGAAAATGAAAAATTTTCTTTAATTATTTCGGGACGGGGCAAATTAAATTCGGCTATTGCCACAACTTATCTGCTTTCGAGCAGGAATATTTCAAATATTATAAATTTTGGGCTTGCTGGAAGCAGTGAATTTAAAGTAGGTGAAATTTTTCTTGTTAATAAAATTAATAAAAATTTATTTCCGGATATTTTAATAAGCCA
This sequence comes from uncultured Nautiliales bacterium, assembly GCA_964410645.1. Classification (GTDB taxonomy): domain Bacteria; phylum Campylobacterota; class Campylobacteria; order Campylobacterales; family Nautiliaceae; genus JALTBU01. The sequence goes on along the minus strand of CAYPHV010000014.1, from coordinate 12,871 downwards.
TCCGTTTAGAGAAAGTCAGATTAAATGTGTTGATGAGGTTATAACAAAGGGGAGTTTTAAGCTGGTTGACATGGAAAGTGAGGGCTTTTTTAGAGCTTCTTCCAAATTTTTAAAAATTCACCGGATTTTTTTGTTAAAAATTGTAAGTGATAATTTGGTCTGTTTTCATCCAAGCGACGAATTTCTAAAAAATCTGATATTGCCTCATAAGAAAAAAATATTAAGTTTTTTGGGAAGTTTAAAGGAAAAAGCAAATAAATTTGATTTAAGCGTTGCAGAAAAACTTTCAAAAAAATATAATTTTAGTTTTTCTCAAAAAGAGCAGTTAAAAAATATTATGTTATATTATGCGTTAAATAATTGGTCTTTACCGGAAATAGATTTTGAAAAAACAGACAGAAAAAATGATTTTAAAAGAGTAATAAATGTATTTAAAAAATTTTAGTCATATATATGTGGAAAAAAGAGTATTAAGCAGTAATTATGTCAAAAAAATTTTAAAAAAATTCAAAAACTCGGAAATTATAGAAATAAATCATTATAAGGACAGGTTTAATTCTTATTCCCAGTCATTTCGCGCTCAAAAATCTTCCCAGAAACTGATTTTAGCAAAGAAAGAACCTCCTTTTTTATATGAAGCAGGTAAAATGATTCAAAAACAGGATATGAATTTTTTTTATTCCACCCCTATGATTAATTGTATTTATGACTGTCAATACTGTTTTTTACAGGGAATGTACCCAAGCAGCAATATAGTGTTGTTTGTAAATTTTGAAGATTTTTTCAATGACGTTGAAAAAGTTTATAAAAAACTTGGAAATATGTTTTTGTCGATTTCCTATGATACGGATATTTTAGCGGTAGAAAAGCTTTTTGGGGTTGCAAAAATATGGGCTGATTTCGTAAAAAATAAAAATATCAAACTTGAACTCAGAACAAAATCGGTAAATGTGGATTTTCCCTATCAAAAAAATCTGGTTTTTGCTTTTTCACTTTCTCCGGAAGAAATAATAAAACAGTACGAAAAGCGTACTCCAGATCTTGAAGCAAGGATTAAAGCTGTCAAAAAGGTGATTGACAAAGGGTATAAACCCGTGATTGTATTTGATCCGGTTATTAAAATCAAAGATTACAAAAATATTTATAAAAATTTTTTGGAAAAAGTTTTTAATGAAATAGATTACAAAAATATTTCGTATATTATATACGGGACATTCAGAATGAGCTCAAGTCAGTTTAAACTTATAAAAAAAGAAAAATTCAGCGATTTGTATTTTTATCCGTATAAAGTTCAAAACGGAATTGTTGAATATGAAGATAAAGAAGAAATAACCCGGTATATAGAAAGTTTACTTCCTAATATTAAGACATACAGGGCTTAATCCATATCGTTTGGATCAAGCGGCGGACGATTGTCTTTTGGTGTTATAACCCAAAAATGTCTTACTTCACTTCTGAAATTATTTAAAATAAATTTGGCTCTTTTACTTCCTGTTGCGTTTAGATATTCAATAAGTCTTTTTTTAAGATAAATTTTTGGTTTTTCATTTTCGTCTGTATCTATTCTTCTTATTTCAATAAGTTCCGGATTAATTTTGTCTACCAAAGAATGTTCTTTATCGTATACAAAAGCAACTCCACCTGTCATACCGGCGCCGAAATTTATGCCCGTTTTTCCGAGTATTATTACCTCTCCGCCTGTCATATATTCACACGGATGATCCCCGGTGCCTTCCACAATGGCAACAGCACCCGAATTTCTAACGGCAAATCTTTCTCCTACTGTTCCTGATATAAACAGTTTTCCGCCTGTTGCGCCGTAAAGACATGTATTGCCTGCTGCAGCTCCTTGTTTTTTTGGAATGATAATTATTTTTCCGCCTGCCATTCCTTTTCCTACATAATCGTTTGCCACACCTCTTAACACTATTGTCATTCCACGGCTTAAGAATACTCCGAAGCTCTGTCCCGCAATCCCTTCTAATTTATAAACGATGCTATCTTCCGAAAGTCCCTTATCTCCATAATATTTGGCAATTTTTCCGCTTGTAAGTGCTCCAAAACTTCTGTTTAAATTGCATATTTTTGCCTTAATTACAGATTTATGATTTGGATTTTTTATTGTTTCCATAGCCTTGGTTAATAATTCTTTTTCAAAATTATTATGATCAAAGGGTATGTTTTCTTTTGATTTGGTATTTTTTCCGTTTATGTGTTTAAACAAAAAGGACAAGTCAAATTTTTTGGCCAGCGGAATATCTTTTTTTATAATCAAATCGTTTCTTCCAATAATTTCGCTTAAAGAGGTATATCCTGTTTTTGCCAGCCATTCTCTTACATCTTCTGCCAAAAATGTTATATAGGTGATTATTTTTTCAACGCTTCCATTAAATTTGGCCCTGTATTCTTCATCTTGGGTTGTGATTCCTTTTGGGCATTTGTTTGTTTGGCAGTTTCTGCAGAATATACATTCAACCGCTAGCATAATAGCTGTTCCGAACGCGTATTCTTCAGCACCGAGCAATGCCGCAAACATTATATCTTTTCCTATTTTTAGACCTCCGTCTGTTTCAAGCGTTACCAATTCTCTCAAATGGTTTTCCTTTAAAGAATTGTGTGCGTCAATAAGTCCGATTTCCCATGGATCTCCGGCGTGTCTTATGGACGTAATAGGAGCTGCCCCTGTTCCTCCGTCGGCTCCGCTTATGGTAATTTTGTCAGCATAGGCTTTTGCGACTCCCGTTGTAATTGTTCCAACTCCCGATGTTGAAACGAGTTTTACACTGATTTTTGCCTTAGGATTTATCTGTTTTAAATCGAATATCAATTGTGCCAAGTCTTCGATTGAATAAATATCATGATGAGGGGGAGGGGAAATCAATGTTTTACCCGGTGTTGTATGACGGAGTTTTGCAATATACGTTGTTACCTTAAAACCCGGAAGCTGACCTCCTTCTCCCGGTTTTGCGCCCTGGGCTACTTTTATCTGAATTTCTTCGGCATTTGCGAGATATTCAGGCGTTACTCCGAATCTGCCTGATGCAACCTGGCGAATTTTACTTCTTGTGATTGTTCCGTTTCTTTTTGTGTCTTCTCCGCCTTCTCCGGAATTGCTTTTAGCCCCCAGTGTGTTCATAGCCTCTGCAACAGTCCGGTGAGCTTCTGGTCCCAATGCGCCTATGCTCATAGCCGCTCCGACAAATCTTTTAATTATGTTTTCTTTTGGTTCCACTTTATCTATCGGTATAGGTTTTCTGTCGGATTTAATATCCAGTAAATCTCTAATATATATAGGCTTTTGATTTTCTATCAGATTTTTAAATTCATTATAAATATTTTTGTCTCCTGTTTCAACCATTTTTGTAAATATTTTAACAAGAGGAGGGGTTATTTCATGATATTCTTCGTTTCTTCTAAATTTGAATACCCCGCCGGCCGGGATTTTGCTGTCGCTGAAAGCATTTTCATGTCTTTTGTTTATTTTTTCTTCGATATCTTCATAGGTAAGTCCGGGAATTAGCGTTTTACTTCCTGTAAAACATTCTTTTGTAATTTCTTTGCTTATACCGATAATATCGAATAATGCGGAATTTCTGTAACTGGCAATTGTGGAAATACCCATTTTGGACATAATTTTTAATATGCCTTTGTTTAAAGCCAGGTGTACATTAAATAAAGCTTCATCTTTAGATATATCCAATTCTTTATAAACTTCGCAGACTGTTTTGAATAATAAATAAGGATAAATGGCGGTTGCTCCGTATGCTATTAAAACCGCTGCATCGTGTGGATTAATGACTTCTCCTGTAATTGCCACAATACTAGTGAGGTGTCTAAGTCTATGATCAATAAGTTTTTTGTGCAGTCGTCCCACTGCCATTGCCATAGGTATGGTTTTATGTTTTTTATCCAGTAATTCATCGCTCAAAAATATAATTCTAACACCGTTTTGAACATCTTTTACAATAGAATCTGTCAATGATTCAAGAGAATTTTTCAGATTTTTTTGAAAAGAAGTATAGTAAGTTTTATTTTTATAATTTTTTTCAAATCGCGGGGAAGATTCATCTCCGAAACTTTTTAACACATCAAGCTTTGTTCGGGTAAGAATAGGGGAGGTTGTTTTCAGTCTTTTGGCATGTTCGGGTTCTTCATCCAAGATATTATGAATTTCTCCAAATCCTGTATTCAGGCTCATAACTATTTTTTCTCTTAATGAATCAATAGGAGGATTGGTGACCTGAGCAAATTTTTGGCGGAAAAAGTCATGAAAACTTCTGAAAGGATAATCGCTAAAGCATGCAAGAGGCGTATCGTTTCCCATACTTCCGGTTGGTTCTTTTGCATCTTTTACCATTGGTTTTATCATTAAATTTATAACTTCTTTTGTAATTCCCACATATCTCTGCTTTGGAATAAAATCTTCAATCTCCAGCTGTTTATCTATTGCATACGGATTTTCTATATATTCTTGAAGATAAATCATATTTTCATTTAGCCATTTTGTATAAGGATTGCTTGATTTTAGGTAATCGTCTATATCTTTGTTTTTAAGAACAATTCCGAATTTTGTATCGATTCCTATCATTTGTCCGGATTGAAGTCTGCCTCTTTCAATTACCTCATCGCTGTCTGCAATATCTAAAACTCCGTATTCGCTTGCTATTAAGATTTTATTGTCTTTTGTAATAATATATTTTGCAGGTCTTAATCCGTTTCTGTCTAATACGACCGCAATATATCTTCCGTCGCTGACACTTACGGCGGCAGGTCCGTCCCATGCTTCAAATCTGGTTGAAAAATATTCGTAAAAAGATTTTAATTCGCTGTCAAGATACGGTGCGTTTTGCCAGGGCATTGGAATAAGGGCGCGCACGGCTTTGAAAAAATCCATCCCGTTCATTATTAAAAATTCTATCATTTTATCAAGAGAGCTAGAATCGCTTTCGTCGAATCTGGTAATCGGCAAAATCTTTTTAAGCTCGTTTCCATTAAATATATTAGATTTAATAGATTCTGTTTTGATTAGCGTATTAATCCGGTTAGCCTGTATTGAATTAATTTCGCCGTTATGCGCTATACATCTAAACGGTTGGGCAAGTCTCCATTCAGGCAGGGTGTTTGTTGAAAATCTTTGATGAAACAATGCGAAATAAACTTTAAAGGCGTTATCACTCAAATCCGGGTAAAAATCTTTTATATAATTTGGCATTAACAGGCCTTTATAGACTATTACCTTGGATGAAAATGTAGAAATGTAAAAATTTCTGTCTTCTATTACGTTTTCAATTTCTTTTCTTGTCAGATACAGTAATTCTTCAAATCTTTTAACAGCGATAATTGAGTTTGGAATTATAAATAAATGATAAATTTCCGGCATTATATTAAAAGCAAATTCTCCTAAAGCTTTCGTGTTTACAGGTACTTTTCTCCAGAACAGGGGCTTTAGATCATTCTTAATACAATATTCCTCCACGATTTTTTTATTATCTTCGTTTTTTAAAAAAATTGCACCTATTCCAAATTGTTCAGGCAAATCATATCCGTTTTCTTTTGCTGTTTTTTTAAAAAATTTTTTAGGCATTGAAAACAAAAGTCCGCTTCCGTCTCCGCTCTTTCCGTCGGCGGCTATCGCGCCTCTGTGCATCATTCTCTCAAGTGCCTTAACGGCATCTTCGGCCATTTTATGCGTAGGCCTTCCTTTAATATCTGCGATTACTCCGAAACCGCAATTGTCTTTAAACTCTAACATTGACATATAAATCCTTTAACTTTAAGGGGTTAATAATCCTATTTTATGAATGGCATAATTATAGCAAAAATGATGAAATAGCAAAAATGATAAAATTAGCTAAAATTTTAAAAAAAGGACAATATTGAAAGGCTTTATATTATCGACTGTCCGTGTCAGAGATGAAGATTTAATAGTCAGAATCCTAACGAAAAATGAAGTTTTAAGCCTTTACAGATTTTACGGGGCCAGGCATTCATATATAAATGTAGGGTATCATATTGATTTTACGGTGGAAGAATCTTCAAAAACGACTGTAAAAAGATTAAGAAATGTGACGCAGCTTTCTTTTCCTTTTCTTTTTGATATGGAAAAAATGCTGAATTTCAATATTTTTATAACTTTGCTAAGCAGACATTTAACAGGCGTAACCCGAATAGATGAATTTTATTATAATTTGATTTTGGATATTACCAATGTTTTAGACAAACGTGATTCCAAAAGGTGTCTTATTGAAAGCTATGTAAAACTTATTGAAAAAGAGGGAAGGCTTCATAAAAATCTGGAATGTTTTTTATGCGAAAAAAAAATAGAAAATAAAGTTGCGCTTGTCAGGGCTTTTTTGCCGGCGCATGAAAAATGTGTTTATGAAAACGGATTCGACAGAGAAAAAATAATAGATCTTTTTGAAAACAAAAAAAGTCTGCTTTTTAACGAAAAGGAAATAAACAGACTTTGGAAGATAATAAATCTCGGATTTTGAAAAATAAAAATTAAGAATAAATGTTACAATTTTAAAAAAAGGAATTTATATGGAAAAATTAAATAAAGCAATTGAAAAAATAAACAAAGACAAAGATTTAAAAGATGAAGAAAAAGCTGTCATAACTGAGCATTTAAAAGAATGGTACAATGAAAAAAAATCCATTGCGGCGCTTGAAGAAAAAATAGAAGAATGGTGGGACAAAGTTTTACCGTATTTGGATGAATCAGGACTTATTTAAGATATTCTCCTTTTTCCAGCCCAAGATATAAGCTAAATCCGAAACTTGTAGTATAACTTGTTATTACAGCCGCGGTCATAGGTATTACAACATCGGCATGTGTCATTTCCGTAATCATAACAATAGCTGCAAGCGGAGTTTTGGCCGATGCTGCAAGAGAAGCCCCCATTCCCGCCAGTGAAAACATTACTATTTCATGTGGAAAATAATGCCCGAATATATTTCCCACAGCCGCTCCTATTAACAAATTCGGCAGGACCAGTCCTCCAGGAATCCCAAAACCAAGTGTAAAACTCGTGATTATTAAAGTAAATAAGATAATGGCTAAATCAGCGTACAGGCTCAGTTGATTTTGGGCAATATCCGATATTATCGCCATATGGGCCGGGGCCGAGAGAATATTTCTGTTTTGTGTTATATAAAAAAGAAATATTAAAAAAGGAAGGGCTATTAAAGTTCCTATTACAGGTCTTATTTTGGGGTTTATAATTTTTGAAAATTTTGACGTAGTCTGAAAAAGAATTGTATAAAAATAAGTAATTACAGAAATAACAAGCCCCATTAAAATAATATAAGGAATATCTCTTAATTTCCAATACGGGTTATTATTTAAAAGAATAAACGGATGATTTCCCCTGAAAAACGAAAAAGTAAGGTAGCTAATGACTGAGGCTATAATCATAGGGACAAACGGTCGGTAATCCAAATCATGCTCGTTTTCTATTTCCATTGCAAATATACTGCTTCCAAGAGGCGCTTTCAAAAGCGAACCTGTAAATGCGCCTCCTCCTATAAGGCCCAGTATGTTTTTATACCGTTTGCCAAGTCCGTAAATCCTTCCCATCATTTCTCCAAGACCTACTCCGAGAAAAAAAGAAGGGCCTTCTCTGCCCGCTATGAATCCTCCGGATAAAGTCAATGTGGAAATAATAAATTTTAAAAATATTTCCAATGGTTTTATATATTTATTTGTTTTTATATGTAATATGGAAAAACCGATTCCAGGACCTCCGACATTAGGTGCTTTATTAATTGCTAATCCGGTAATAATTGCCACTAATACGGGATAAACAAGTAATAATATAAAATTTGAATTTAAAACAATATTTATTTTTACAATTAATAAATCCATAATAGCCGCCAGTGTGCCGGTAACAATACCTATGGCAATGGCATAAGGTATCCATCTGCCAAAAAAAATTGACATTGTGATAATGTCCAGTTTGATATTGAACTGAGACTTTAAAATTTCAATAAATTTTTTAAAAATATTTGTAGAATCTTTTGAAGATTTTTCTTTTTCCATGAATACTTCCTTTTAATACTTTGAAATAAGAAAATAAACATATTATAGCAATAATAATAAATTTTTGATAAAATTACCCTAAAAATTTAAAAGGAGAAATAATGGACGAAGCAAAATATATTTGGATGGATGGTAATTTTGTTCCTTGGAACGAAGCAAAAGTTCATGTCTTAACTCACACACTTCATTACGGAAATGGGGCTTTTGAAGGAATAAGGGCTTATAAAACAGAAGACGGAATAGCTATTTTCAGACTTCAGGATCATACAAAAAGGCTTTTAAATTCGTCAAAAATTTTGAAATTAGATGTTTCTTTCAGTCAGGAAGAGCTTGAAAATGCACAAATTGAGCTTCTTAGAAAAAATGAATTTAAAAAAAATGTATATTTAAGACCGTTGGTTTATTTGGGATATGGAAAAATGGGACTTTATCATATAGGTGTACCTGTGCATGTGGCAATAGCGGCATGGGAATGGGGTTCATATCTTGGAGAAGAAGGAATGGAAAAAGGAATCAGGGTTAAAATTTCCTCAATTGTAAGAAACTCTGTTAAATCAATGTTTGGGAAAGCAAAAGCGGTTGCCAATTATTTAAATTCTCAAATGGCAAAATACGAAGCGGTTGAATGTGGATATGAAGAGGCTTTATTGCTTGACGAAGAAGGATTTGTAGCTGAAGGCAGTGGAGAATGCTTTTGTATTGTAAGAGACGGAACGTTGATCACTCCTCCAAATGATACTTCTCTTGAGAGTATAACCCAGGCAACTGTTATAGAATTAGCACGTGAAATGGATATTCCGGTTCAAAGAAGAAGAATAACAAGAGATGAAGTTTATATTTCAGATGAAGCATTTTTTACCGGAACCGCTGCAGAAATTACACCTATTAAAGAAGTTGACGGTCGAATTATAGGCGAAGGCAAAAGAGGAGAAGTGACAGCTGAATTGCAAAAAGCATATTTTGACGTAGTATACGGAAGAGATAAAACATATAAACATTATTTGACGTATATAAACGCATAAAATCAGTAATGATTGAAATTACATTAATTAATTAAAAGGATATTGATGCCGGCAGATTTAAACGATTGGAACAGTAAAAACAACAAGTCAAAATTTATCCCCCCGAAATTCACTCCCCCGAAATTTTTAAAAAGCGGCGGGAGCGGGATTATAATTGCGCTTATTGTAATTTTTTTGGTAATTATATTTAAACCCTGGATAATTATAAATGAAGGCGAAGTGGGTATTTTGGCAACAACAGGTAAATTTAGCAAAAATGTTTTAAACCCAGGTATGCATTTTTATGCCCCTTTAATACAAAAAGTTATTATTATGGATACAAAAGTGCATATGATAACATATAAAAGAAGTGCCCAAACCGGTTCTATGCCTGATCAATACGGAACAATAAAAATTTACCCCGCTATTAATGTGCTAGATGCCAGAGGACTTCCTATTACCGTTGAACTTTCGATGAGTTACAGAATAAATCCTATGGAAGCCGCTTATACAATAAAAACTTACGGACTTAACTGGGAAGATAAAATTGTCAATCCTATAGTAAGGGATGTAGTAAGAAATGTAATAGGTAAATTTCCGGCTGAAGAATTGCCTTCTAAAAGAAATCAGATAGCCACTTTGATAGAAGAACAGATAAGAAATCAGCTAAAAACAATTCCGCATCAGCCTGTTGTTTTTGAAAGTTTCCAATTAAGAGATATTATTTTGCCTGAAAATATTAAAGAACAGATTGAAAGAGTTCAAATTGCAAAGCAGGAATCCGAAAGAGCCAAATATGAAGTTTTAAGAGCAAAACAAGAGGCGCAAAAGGAAGCTGCAATAGCTCAGGGCAAAGCAAATTCGGTAAAAATTGAAGCCCAGGGTCAGGCTCAGGCCAGACTAATTCAAGCCAATGCTATGGCAAAATCGAATAAACTGATTTCTGCTTCCCTGACAAAAGAGCTGCTAAAACTTAAACAAATAGAAGTACAGGGTAAATTTAATGATGCATTAAAAGTAAATCCAAATGCAAAAATATTTTTAACACCTGGTGGAGCGGTGCCCAATTTATGGTTAAATGTGGATGAGCCTAAAAAAGTTATATCGAAATAACGGAGATACTAAATGAATAAAATAAATGTAGATTTTGAAAAAAATAACGGATTGGTGCCTGTAATAGTGCAGGAAATTGATACAAACGAAGTGTTAATGCTTGCATATATGAATGAAGAGGCGTTGCAAAAAACAATGAATACTGGTTTTGCGCATTATTTTTCGCGTTCACGTAATAAACTTTGGAAAAAAGGCGAGAGTAGCGGCAATACCCAGGAAGTTAAAGATATTTTAATAGACTGTGATAATGATACGGTTTTACTTAAAGTAAAGCAAAACGGGGTAGCCTGTCATACGGGTAGAAAATCGTGTTTTTTTACAAATTTAAAAACAAATAAAATTATTTTGGACAAAACTCAGGAAATAGAGTATAATTTCACAGATAAGTTATATCATACTCTGCTTGATAGAAAAAATGCAAATCCTGAAACTTCGTACGTTTCTTCATTATACCACAAAGGTGAAAATACACTTTTGAAAAAAGTTGTTGAAGAAGCCGGAGAATTTTGTTTTGCCGTTAAAGATGATGATAGAAAAGAAATTATTTATGAAGCTGCGGATTTGGCGTTTCATTCGCTGGTTGCCCTGGCTTATAAAAATATACATCCTGAAGCTATTTTAGAGGAGCTTAAAAGAAGAGAAGGTGTAAGCGGTATTGAAGAAAAAAGGAATAGGAAATCGTAATGACGCATATTCCTTATTTTACAATACTTCATTGGCTTGATATTGCCTTTTTTCTGCTTTTATTTATATTTTTAGCAATACTTTCTATTAAAGCTGCCGGTAATAATACAAAAATACTCATAAGTATGATATTTACTTCTTTTTTGGTTACGATATTCGGAGCTGTCATTGGACTTATTATATTGGAAAAATATACCAAAAAGGCCGAGCTTGTGGATGTCGATTCAAGAAGAGTGCTTATCAACGAGACAATGGCTATAAAAGGAAAAGTTAAAAATATAGGTAAATTTAAAATAAATTATTGTAAACTTAACATAAAATTGGTAAATAACGGATGGGGAGCAAAAGTATCTAAAGGTACATTTTTTAAATCCGGAGGTTTTAGTATTTTTGGCAGTAAGAATAAACAGATCAAACCAAATACAATAAGAATTACCAAATTTATAATAAACGGCGGTTTAAGACCCGGGGAAATTAAAATGTTCAGTGCAATAATTCCATATCCCCCATATTTTAAAAATACTGATATTAGTTATAAACTTTATTGCCATTAATTAAACAATAAAAAGGACATAGATGAATTTTAGCGATTTCAATTTAAAAGAAGAATTATTAAAAAGGGTAAAAGAAATAGGGTTTGAAAAACCTTCTCCGGTTCAGGAACAAGCAATTCCGTTTGTATTACAAGGAAGAGATGTAGTAGCACAGGCGCAGACAGGAACAGGAAAAACAGCTGCGTTTGGTCTTCCTATTTTAAACAATCTTAAACCGGGAGAAAAAGCACTTGTAATTACGCCGACGAGGGAACTGACTATTCAAAATAGCGAGGAAATTTTCAAATTCGGTAAATATTTGGGAACACATACAGCAACAGTTTATGGAGGCAGCAGTTATTCAAGACAGATAAAACATATTCATAATTCGGAATTTATTATAGCAACTCCGGGAAGGCTTTTAGACTTACTTAAAAGCGGTAAAATTGATATAGCTCCGAAATATGTTGTTTTGGACGAAGCCGATGAAATGCTTGATATGGGATTTTTGGATGATATTAGAGAAATATTCAAGTTTGTTCCAAGCGACAGGCAGACATTGCTTTTTAGCGCCACTATGCCAAATCAAATTAAAGAATTGGCAAAAAAAATTCTTAAAAATCCTGAATTTATATCAATTACGAAAAAACAGGTTACAAATGAAAATATTAAAGAATATTTTTATGTAATAGATGAAAGTGAAAGAAAAGACGCTCTAATCAGATTATTTGATTATAAAAATCCTAGTAAAGCAATTGTCTTTTGCAGAATGAAAAGAGATGTCGATGAAATAGCAGAATATTTAGGCGGCGCGGGAATTAACGCAAAAGGTCTTCATGGAGATATAGATCAAAGAAGAAGAGAAGAGATAATGAAAGGTTTTAAACACGACAGAATAGATGTTTTAGTTGCTACGGATGTGGCGGCAAGAGGTCTTGATGTAAATAATGTTTCACATGTGTTTAATTATCATTTACCGCTTGATCCTGAAAGTTATGTTCATAGAGTAGGAAGAACCGGAAGAGCCGGAAAAGAAGGAATGGCCATTTCGCTTGTTACTCCTTATGAGTTTCAGGCGTTAAGTAAAATTCAGAAAATTTCTAAAATTATACTTAAGGAAATACCAAGTCTTAATGATATTAAAGACAATGAAATTAAAAAAATACTTGAAAAAATAGAAAAAGTCAAAGCCAATGCCAAATCTGTTGAAATAGTTAAAGAGCTTCAAAATAATTTTGATTTATTAACAATTGCTACAAAATTTGCAACAATGCTTTTTAATAAAGAATCTGACGGAAAACAAAGAATAGGTAAAACTATTACTGAAGCTAAAAAGATGATAGAAAGAAGCCATGACCGCAATTCAAGAAACAGTTCCAGAGGATATTCAAGAAACAGAGGCAGAGGAAGCAGCAGAAGTAGAAGTAGTAGCAGAGGAAGCAGCAGAGGAAGCAGTAGAGGCAGAAGAGGTTAATTTATTTCTTTTGTCTTACTTTTTT
>CAYPHV010000013.1:26252-33384 GCA_964410645.1 uncultured Nautiliales bacterium | reverse complement strand
TTTTTACCGATTTCATCTTGGACGGTTTTTACTATTTCTTTTGTTTTTTTATTTATTTCTTCTTCACTCATATTCATAGTTTTAAGAAGTGCTTCACTTATTACTTCGGCCAGTGTTATATATTCATCGTATGTTTCGTTTTTAAGCTCTTTTATTGAATAAATATTTTCACCAATTTTAAGAATTTTGGCTATATATTTTGCAACTGCAACATTGTCTCCTGTTACCATTTTAACTTCAACACCTTTTGCTTTTGCTTCGCTAATGGCAATTTTAGAATCTTCTCGAGGCGGATCAAACAATGGAATAAATCCTATAAAATGGAATGTTTTTTCATCCTCATTTTTATATGCGACTCCGAGTGTCCTAAATCCGTTTTCGGCAAATTCTTCTACTTTAGCATATGCTTTTTGTTTTTCAGCATCTGTTAAATTAGACATTTCTATAATAACCTGAGGAGCGCCTTTTGTGGCTACTATTTTTTTATCTCCTATTTCTGTATAAGCTTCGGTTCTTTTTTTAACCGGGTCAAACGGAACAAATTTATCTAATTTAAATTCGGGCAATTTTAAATTATTCTTTTTTGCCCATTCAAATATAGGCTTTTCTATAGGGTCATTATTTTCTTTTTTACTTGCTAAGAGGGCATATATGAAAAGTTCATTTTTATTATGATTTTCTTCTATAAAAGGTTCTCCCACACTCATTTTATTTTGAGTTAAAGTTCCTGTTTTATCGGAGCATAATACGTCCATTCCCGCAAGCTCTTCTATTGCGGCAAGCTTGGAGACAATTGCCTGTTTTCTGGCAAGGTTAAGCGCACCTACGGCCATAACTACTGTAAGAACTGTTGGAAGTGCTACCGGAATTGCCGCAACGGTTAAAACAAGTGAAAATTCAAGTAAATCAAAAATAGGATCGCCTCTTTTAATTCCAACAAATATAATGATTGCTACTAAAAATATAGTAATAATTATCAAAAAGTTTCCGACTTTTATAACCATTTTTTGGAAATGACTTGTTTGCTTCTTTTGGGCGCGGGCGACCAGTTTAACTGTTTTTCCAAAATATGTATTAAGCCCTGTTCCTACTGCAATACCTGTCATTTCACCCTGTTTTATTACGGAATTGGAATATACCACATCCCCTTTCTTTTTGGTTACAGGCAGGCTTTCACCTGTGAGGGCTGATTGATCAACCAAAAGAAAGTCACCTTTGCCTGCCAGTTTCATATCAGCCGGGATAATATCACCAATTTTGAGTTTTACTATATCTCCCGGAACTATTTCTTTTGCGTTAATTTCTGCCCATTTGCCGTTTCTTAGCACTATTGCTTTTTTAGCAAGTTTTTTCTTTAATACTTCAATAGCGTTTAAGGCTTTGTGTTCTTGATAAAAATCAAGCCCTGCATTTACAAAAAGCATAACCATAATAATAGTCAAATCTTCCCATCTGTGAACAAGTGCAGACAGAATTGCGGCAATTTCAATCATCCATGGAATCGGCCCCCAAAATCTTCTAAAGATTCTTTTGGCTAAAGATTCTTTATATTCGGGGATTTCGTTATATCCATATGTTTTTATTCTGTTTTGAGCTTCTGCTGTGCTTAAACCTTTGTTTATGTCGCTTTTAAACTCATTTACAACTTTTTCTATAGGTATGCTTTTATAGTCACCCGTTTTCATTAAAATCTCCTTAATGTTCTGTCTATGGCTTCTGAAAATGTAGGGTGTGGAAATGTAACTTTTTTGAACGTTTCTATATCGATTTCACTTTCTATTGCTGTTGCAACTGTTCCAATGATTTCTTCTGCATAAGGTGAGAAAATATCTGCACCGGCTATAAAATTATTTTCGTCTGCATAAAGAATAATTTCTCCGTCTTTGGTATAAGGCACTGCTGCTCTGATTCCAAGATATTTGATTGGAAAAATAGCTTTTTTTTCAGTTCTGATTCCAACATTTGCAAAAGATAAAGGCATTGTATAAATGAATTTTGGAATATTATCAAGATTTAAAATTTCTTTTTTACCCAAAATAAAATCAGCCGCATTAAGCGCCTCTGCTCTTGCTACGTGTGCAAGCTGTAATTTTCCGTTGCAATCTCCTACAGCAAAAATATTTGGCACAGTAGTCTGAAAATATTCATTAGTGTCAATACCTTTTGAAACTTTGATTTTATCTGTTTCAATTACATCGGTTTTCGGTTTTCTTCCAGTGGCCACAAGAAGCATTTCAGTCTCTATTTTTTCGTTATTTGTTTCAATTTTTACTTTTTTTTCTGTTTTTGCGGAAATGATTGAAGTATTCTTCATTAACTTTACATTGTTTTTAGTCAGTAAATCCCGTAGCTTAGCGTCAATTTCAATTGGAAATTTACGGGATAGATTTTCATGTCTAAAAATTAAAGTGGTTTTAACACCGTTAATTGCAAAAAACGATGCAAATTCCAGCCCGATGGCACCGCTCCCGTAAATTACTATTTCTTTTGGAAATTCAGTAAGCTTTAATGCTTCTTTTGAAGTGATTATTTTTTTTGAGTCTGTTTCAATTCCATCAGGAATGAAAGGATAACTTCCTGTTCCTATGATTATATATTTTGCTTCTATTATTTTATCGTTAACTTTTACTTTTGTTTCATCAATTACTTTGGCCTCACCTTCTATCATTTCAACTCCGGCCGCTTTAATCTGAGACGTGGCGCCTTTTCTGCTTGCAGCTATAGAAGAATTTATTTTGTTTTGAAGTTTTTGTAAATTAATTTTTTTATTTCCTTCAAATACTTCTTCATTTGTTTCGAGCAGGGCTTTTGTACGGTGAAGAAGGTTTTTTGAGGGAATACAACCTTCATTTAAGCATGTTCCGCCTATATGGTCCAGACTTTTTTCAATTAATGCTGTTTTCATTCCGGCTTTTGCCAAAACAACGGCGGCGGAATAGTTAAGCCCGCCTCCTATACATATTACATCATACATTTTTATTTTCCATCTCAGCAATGTCTTTTATTGTTTTTAAAACACTGTCCGGATTTAAACTCATGCTTTCAATTCCGATTTTAACTAAAAATTCTGCAAATTCAGGATAATCACTTGGCGCCTGCCCGCAAAGGCCATTATATTTATTGTTTCTTTTTGCGCCCGCTATTGCCAATTCGACCATTTTTTTGACACCTTCATCTCTTTCGTCATAATCAAATGCTACAATCTGGGAATCCCTGTCAACTCCTAATGTAAGCTGTGTTAAATCGTTTGTTCCGATGCTGATACCGTCATAAATTTTCAAAAATTCATCTATTTGAATAACATTGTTTGGAATTTCACACATTACATAAGTAGGAATATCTTCTAATCCATATTCAGCCATGGTCTGTTTTACTCTTTTTGCCTCATCTATACGTCTGCAAAAAGGAATCATTAAATAAATATTGTCAAATCCCATGGTTTTGATAGCTCTTTTCATAGCCAAGCATTCAAGTTCGAATCCATCTTTGTAGTTTGGATGTGTATATCGCGCAGCGCCTCTGAATCCAAGCATTGGATTATCTTCTATGGGCTCGAAATGTCTTCCGCCGAGTAAATTTGCATATTCGTTTGATTTAAAATCGCTCATTCTGACAATACATTTTTTCGGATATACGCTTGCGGCAATTGTTGCCACTCCTTCGCTGAGTGTTTTGATAAAGAAATCTTTTGCATCTCCGTTAAACGGAAAAGCAAGTTCGCCTATTAATGCTTTTTCACTTTCACTTAGCATTTCAGGATGTCTTATGGCCATTGGATGGGCTTTTATGTAATTTGTAATTATAAATTCCATTCTGGCAAGTCCTATTCCGTCCACTGGAAGTTTGGATAAAGAAAAGGCCAAATCCGGATTTCCCAGATTCATCATAATTTTTGTTTTCGGACGGGGGATTTTTGAAATATCAACTTTTTGAACTTCATATTCAAGTATTCCGTCATAAATTTTTCCGATTTCACCTTCAGCGCAGCTAAGTGTAACTTTTTGGCTGTCTTTTAAAATTTTTGTGGCATCTTTTGCTCCTACAACAGCAGGTTTTCCAAGTTCACGGCTTACTATTGCCGCGTGGCATGTTCTGCCTCCTGTTTCGGTGATAATGGCACTTGCCTTTTTCATAACAGGTTCCCAGTCCGGGCTTGTTGTAGGGGCCACCAAAACATCTCCTGCGTTAAATTTATCCGCTTCGGCCATACTGAACATAATTTTAACTTTTCCGGTGCCTATTTTTTCGCCGACGGCATTACCTGTAAGCAAAACTTTTGATTTTTGTTTAAGTCTGTAAATATCAAAAATAGTTATTTTTTCCTGAGAATGAACTGTTTCCGGACGTGCCTGAACCATATAAAGTTTTCCGTCGATGCCGTCTTTTGCCCATTCCATATCCATAGGTGTATATTTATTTCTGACTTTGCTGTAGTGATCTTCTATAAGTATGGCCCAGCCTGCAAGCTGTAAAATTTCGTCGTCTGTAATTGCAAATTTCATTCTTTTTTCTATCGGAGTGGGTAAATTTTTAGTATATTGCTCGGAAAGATTTGCAGTTTCGAGTGTTTTACTAAAAACCATCATTTTTTCTTTATCGCCTTTTCTTCTTTTTAAAACTGCACGGTATCCTTTTTTAAAAGTTGGTTTATGTATAAAAAATGCATCCGGATCAATCGTTCCCTGAACTACATTTTCGCCAAGACCGAAACCTGCGTTTATAAACACAACATCTCTAAATCCTGTTTCTGTATCAATGCTGAACATTACTCCGCTGCTGCCTTTATCACTTCTGACCATTTTCATAATAACAACTGAAAGATATACTTTTAAAGAATCAAAATTATGGGTATATTTATAACTTATACTTCTGTCGGTGAAATTGCTGGCTATGCACATTTTGTATGCCCATAGAAGATTTTCTTCACCTTTTATATTAAGATATGTTTCATTCTGGCCTGCGAATGAAGCGGTGGGAGAATCTTCCGCTGTGGCTGAACTTCTTACCGCAAGAGAAACATTTTTGCCGTATTCAGCCTGTAATTTATGATAATTATCAAGAATTTCTTTTTTAAGATCATCCGGAATTTTACCGTTCATAATCATATCTCTTGCACTTTTTCCCACAGCTTGAAGCCTATCTATATTATCCGGGTTAAAATTTTTAAATAACTTGGCTAAGGGTTCTAATAAATTATTTTTTTTAAGGTAATATTTATATGCGCTTGAAGTGACAGCAAAACCGTCCGGAACGTTTACCCCAAGAGAAACCAGGTGATTATACATTTCACCTAAACTTGCATTTTTACCTCCAACTTCGTCTGTGTCATTAATTCCAATTTCTTTGAACCATTTTATGTAAGTGCTCATTTTCCGCTCCTTAAAATTTTTATTGCTTCATTGACTGTTTTATTTTCACAGGTGATTGCATAAATGGCGTTTGCCATTTTAATAGCTTCGTCAAGTTCTCTTTGGTGAATATTTCTTCCTGTTCCGTTTCCTCTTGAAAAACCTATATGAATTTGTTCGTATAATTCTTTTAAGAAATCTTCTTCATTGATTTTTTTACCGCCTTCGCATAATACCCCTGTTTTACCTGCGGCTGATGTTGCTTCTTTTAAAAGCTCTGGCTTAAATTTTCCATTTTCGAAAGGAACTTTTACCTTTGCAAAATCAGCTCCAAGACATGATGCCACTCCGGTGGCACCTGCAATTAAATGGGGATTATGTTCATCACTAATAAATTTTCCTTTTGGATACATCCAAAGAACCGCAATCATTCCGGTTTTATGCGCTTTGTGAACAATTTGTGCGGCTTGGCGTAACATTAAATGTTCATATTCGCTTCCAAGATATACGGTGTATCCCACTCCTTTTATATTAAGCCCGCTGTAATTTTTGAAATCAATTACATCTTCTACATCAAACCAGCTTTGAGAATACGGGTCTTTTGCAGAGTAGGGGATAATGTTTGTTTTTGAATTAAGTTTTACAAGATAAGGGATATTTGGATAATCCATTCCGTATCTTGAAATTAATCCCATTTGAGTGGCAAAAACACCGATTTTTGCTTTACTTGCAATTTTGAAGATATGTTCGGGATTATTATCGTCTTTGGCAATTTCTTCACCGTAAAAGTCGTTATTTAAATGTTCAACTTTCTGATCGCCTGCAAAAAGCATAAGTCTTCCGGTTTCATTTGTGACCTCATTAAACGTATCTAAAAATTCTTTTCTTTTTCCGGGTGTTATATCGGCTGGCAAATATTTCATTTTATCTCCTTTAGGTTGGTTTTGAAATCATTTACAAATTTAGAAGCCTGTAAACCGTCTATAATTCTGTGATCAAACGTAAAAGAAATTTTTATTTTTCCTTTCGTTAAACTTCCAATCGCTAAAATTCCACAATCTTTATCATTGATCAAAGCAGTAAATTGTTTAATATTAAACATTCCCAGATTGCTTATTCCAAAAGTGGAACCGTCTATGTCGTCAATAGTCAGTCTTTTTGTTTTAATTTCTTTAAGCCAGCTGTTTATCTCTTCTAGACTTTTTTCTTCTACATTTTTAATTACAGCCATAAAAAGCCCGTCGTTTCGGCTTACTGCTACAGAAATATTTGAAGCGGAATAGGTTAACAGTCTGCCGTTTTTTAAAACAGATCTGGCCAAAGGATTTGTTTGCATAGCGTTTCCAAGGGCTTTTATAATATTTGCAGTTAATTTAATATTTTCTATTTTTGTAATTTCAACTTCATCAAAAACAAAATATGTTGGTTTGGAACATGAGTTTTCAACTGTTTTAATAACGGATTTTTGATTGGGGGTTAATTCGGTAATTTTTGGAATATTATTTTCTTTAATGTATTTTAAAACTTCATTTTCTTTGATTTTATGATTTAACTTAAATTCATCTGTATCGATATTGTAATCTTTCATTAATTTAACCGCTTTTGGCGTAAAAAATTTATTAAGAACGATATTTTTAATATCATTTTCATGAGCCAAAAGAGGAAGGGTATTTTTGTGCTGAAGCTTTTCAATATCGATATTGTATTTTGCCGCCAGTTTTTTTGCTGCCGGTGACGCAACCCCTTTTGGAAGATTTAAAATTTTAGCCTGAGGCTTTACGTTA
>CAYPHV010000013.1:0-26152 GCA_964410645.1 uncultured Nautiliales bacterium | reverse complement strand
GAATTTTCTTTATTTTCGGTTTTTTTCTGCGGATGAGTCTGGAATTTAGGATTTTGTGTTTTGGTATCAATTATGGCTATTGCACTTTTTACAGGAACTTCATCCCCCTCTTTAACAAGAAGTTTTTTTACAATCCCGTTTTTAAAAGTCTGAACGTTCATAATGGCTTTATCGCTTTCAACCTCGGCTATAACATCTCCTTCTTTTACCTTATCGCCCTCTTGCACATGCCATTTTACCAGTTTTCCTTTGTCCATTGTATCTGAAAGAACGGGCATTATAACTTTATATTCCATTTTTAGCCTTCCAGTCAAGTATTTTATTTACTATTTTTTCAGGTGTTGGAATTGAGGCAAGCTCAAGCTTTCTGTTATAAGGAACAGGCACATCAACTCCGGCTATTCTTAAAATCGGAGCATCCAAATCATAAAAACAATTTTCCATAATCTGTGCGGTTATTTCCCCTCCCATGCCGCCTGTTTTATGATCTTCTTCCACAATTACACATTTTTTTGTTTTTTTGACTGATGCGGCAATTGTTTCAATATCGAGTGGCCTTAGGGAGTTTAAATCGATAATTTCGGCGTCAATTCCTTGATCCTGGAGTTTTTTTTGAGCTTCAAGAACGTCATATCTCATTTTTAAATAAGTAATAATTGTCAAGTCTTTCCCACTTTTTACAACTTCAGCTTTAAAAGGGTTAAAATTGTCTGTTTTTTTAAAATCCGTATCCATGGAATATAAAAGCTCATGTTCTAAAAAAATTATAGGATTATTGCTTCTAATGGCCCATTTAAGCCCATAATATGCATAAGTTGCGTTGCTTGCAGCTAATACAATTAGCCCTGGCTGAGCGGTATACAAACTTTCATAACTTTCACTGTGCTGTGCCGCAAGTTGTTTTGAAACGCCTCCTGGCATTCTTACAACCATAGGAAGAGTTATTTTGCCCCCGCTCATATATCTGAGTTTGCCCATATGGTTAATAATCTGATCCAGTGCCAAAAGCGAAAAATTTTCCGTCATAATTTCGGCAATCGGTCTAAGTCCGGCTATCGCCATTCCTACGGAATTGCCCACTATGCTAAGCTCTGCTATGGGTGTATCGATTACTCTTTTCCCCCCGTATTTGCTAAAAAGTCCTTCGCTGACCCGGTAGCTTCCTCCGTATCTTCCGACATCTTCTCCCAAAATTACAACACTTGCATCTGATTCCATACACTCATCAATAGCCTTGTTTAACGCGTTACGATATAGCATTGTCACACTCCTTACAAAAAACATTGTCATATAATTCCTGAGTATCGGGTTCCGGCGAATTTTTTGCAAAAGAAACCGCTTCGTTTACTGTCTGTTCAACCTTCCTGTCCAGTGCGTTGAAATATTTTTCATCAACCAGATTTTCTTCAAGTGCTTTTTTCTTTAAGTTTTCGATAGGATCCTTTTTTTTAAATATTTCAAGTTCTTCCTCACTTCTGTATTTTCCGGCATCACTCATTGAGTGGCCTTCATATCTGTATGTTTTGGCTTCTACAAATACAGGGCCTAGGCCGTTTTCAATAATTTCTTTGGCCTTGGTTACCGTATTATATACATCAAATACATCCATACCGTCACACTCAAAAGTCGGCATATAATTTTTTGCTTTTTCTTTTAAATCAACAAAAGGGCTGACCCATGAAATGTGAGTTCCTATTGCATAATAATTATTTTCCGCAAAAAACATAATAGGCAGTTTCCATGCACTTGCGATATTTATACTTTCAAAAAAAGCGCCGGCATTACTTGCACCGTCTCCGAATATTGCGAAAACACCCGCTTTTTCGCCCTGTAGTTTTCTTGCATATGCGCATCCTACAGCCAAAGGAAGATGGCCTCCGACTATTGCATCGCCTCCGTAAAAGCTGAGCTTTGGGCTAAAAAGATGCATACTGCCGCCTTTTCCTTTGCTGATGCCGGTTTTTTTACCAAAAAGTTCAGCCATAATAAGTTTCGGGTCCATCCCTCTTGCAATAGCAAGCACATGTTCTCGGTAATGGGTAAATACGTCTCCTTTGTCAAAGCCTCTCATTGTTCCGACGCTTACAGCTTCCTGGCCTATATCAAGATGCAAGAAACCCGCTATATCCCCCAGCATATAATGCTCTTTTGCTTTTAATTCAAATTCACGTCCGAGTTTCATTAAATAATAAAACTTTTCCACTCTCGCGCTATTCATGATCAAACTCTTCAATTGATTTAAGCAAAGGCGTCATATACATAAGCGCAGGACCGCCGTGCATAACAACAGCCTGCATTCCGGCTTCAATCAGTTCCTTTTCACTGGCGCCCAATTTTAAGGCGTTCTTTGTATGAAAGGCAATACACCATTCGCACTGTGCTGCAACAGCCAGGGAAACATTTATAATCTCTTTATTTTTAGCGCTTATAGCACTTTTTTTTTCTGCTTTTTGTAAAAAATTCAAAAATCCTTCTATTTCTCCTGGAACTTCCTTTTGAAGTTTTCCCACCAATTTTTTAATTTCTTCTAACTTTTCTTCCATTCCACCCTCCTTAAAAATTTTATTTAATTTATTATAACTCATATTGTCTTAAAAAATGCTTAATGTACTAATTTTCTTGAGAATTTAATCTTAATTTAGTATAAATTAAGAAGCTCAAAAAAGTTTATAAAACTTTTGAAGCTTCTTCAAGCGAATTAAAATAAAGTTTATTTATTTTTTCAAGATATTTTTCAGCTTCGATAAAACTTTCTTTACCCAGTAATATTGGCACTGTATTTTTATACATAGCAATTGTTTTGACAATATCAAGACTGTCGGTCATAAACTGGGGTGTGATAATCACATAAATCAAATTGCTCAAATCTTTTACAATTTCAAGGGTATTTTTAAATCTTTCACTTGTAGCATCTCCTATAATATCAATAGGATTATTATGAGACCATGTAGAAGGCAATATTTTGTCTAATTTTTCTTTTGTTTCATTTTTAAGCTGATAAAGCGTAGTTTTTTGAGTGACTAAATCGGTTAAAATTGTTCCGGGGCCTCCCGCGTTTGTAACGATAATCACTTCTTTTGCTTTGTATTTTGGAATATAAATTAGGCTTTCAACCGATTTTGTAAATACTGCGCCGGCGTTTTCGCTTAAAATTTTAAACATTTCAAAGTCTCCCGCCAAATTTCCTGTATGAGAAAAAGCGGCTTTTTTTGCGGCTTTGCTTTTCCCGGCTTTAAAAATAAATATTTCTTTTTTTGAATTTCTGATAGCTTTTAAGTATTCTTTTCCGTATTGAATTCCTTCTGCATAAATGGAAATAGTCTTGCATAAATTGTTATTATTAAGCTCATTTATGGCATCTGGAAAATTAAAATCAGCCATATTTCCCATTGAAATAATATGTGAAAATCCTATTTTTTCATGTGCCGCTTTATCCATTATTGCGGCTAATACCGCACCTGATTGGGAAATCATTCCGATAGTGCCTTTATAAACAGAGCTTTTTGCAAAAGTTAAATTAAGATTTTTTTCACTGTTATAAATTCCGAGGCAGTTTGGCCCTACAATGTTTAAATTATATTTTTTAGCCAAACCGTTTAGTTTTTTTTCGGCTTCAATATTTCCGATTTCTTTAAATCCCGCTGAAATGATTATAAAATTTTTGCATCCTTTTTTTGCCATATCTTTAACGGTATTTAAAACATACTGGGTAGGAATCGCTATTACACTGGTGTCAATATTTGGAAGTTTATCGGTGGAATTATAAACTTTTTTATTGAATAAAACATTTAAATGGGGATTTACAAAAAATATATTAGCTTTTGAATTCAGAGAATTTTTTGCAATTGCAAATCCTACTTTTGCTGGTTTATCAGTTGCTCCGAATATTGCAATATTTTTATTGTCAAAAATAGAATGTGTTTTGGAAACAGGGCTTTTTTTCTCTTTTTTGCCCTTTTTTATTCTGGTGTCAATTGCATAAACGCCTGTTTCGTTGATTATTAGAGGATTTATGTCAAATTCGGTTATATCTTCGTTTTTGAACATATTTTGCAGTTTTTTTATGGTATCAATTACAGTTTTTATATTATATTTTTTGCCTCTGAACTCAGGAAAAATTTTTGATATTTTTGTTTTTTTAATAGCACTTAATATTTCATTTTCATCCGAATTTGTATCAATATAAGTTATATCTTTTTCAACTTCCACCAAAGTTCCTCCGCTGCCGAAAATCAATACTTCTTCAAAAATAGAATCGAATTTACCTCCGATAATCAGTTCAATACCTTTGATTTCTTCCTGGATTAAAAAATTAGTATTTTCATTATATTCGATATTATTTGCTTTCAAATTACTTAATATTATTTCACCGGCTTTTTTTAATTCTTCTTTGTCTTTGATGTCTGTAATTACAGCGCCTACATCGCTTTTGTGAATAGGCATATCTATTTTTAAAACGCAGGGAAATATATTAAAACTTAAATTTTCGCTTATTTTTACTTTTTTTTCCTTAGGAGTAGGTATTTTGTATTTTTGTATTAAATTCATTTCAAATCCTTAAATATTTTTTTTAATATATCCTGAATTTCTTCTATTATTTTTTCCAAATGTTGTTTGGAAACAAAACTTTCTGCATATATTTTGTAAATATCTTCTGTTCCGCTTGGTCTGAATGCCACCCATGAATTTTGAGTAGTTATTTTCATGCCTCCAATCGGTTCGTTATTGCCTGGGGCTTTTGTATAAAATTTTTCTATTTTTTCTCCGGCTAAATTTTTTATATTAAGATGAGTTATTGATTTTAACATCTCTTTTTGTTCTTTACTTGCCGGGGCATCTACCCTTTTATAATAGCTTTTTCCAAATTCGGATTCAAATCCGGCATAAATATCGGCTATGTCTTTTCCTGTTTTTGCCATTATTTCAATTGCCAGTAAATTCATAATGATTCCGTCTTTATCACTGCTCCATACATTTTTGTCAAATCTTAGAAAACTGGCCCCCGCACTTTCTTCTCCTGCAAATCCCAGCCATCCTTCATAAAGACCTTTTCCAAAATATTTAAATCCCACAGGTGTTTCATAAACTTCTATGCCAAGAGAATTGGCAATTATATCAATCATTGAAGAAGTAACAACCGTTTTTCCAACTTTAAGGTGTTTTGGCCAGTTTCTGTGCTTGAATAAATACCACATAGCTACGCTTAAATAATGATTTGGATTAATAAGCCCGCCTTTTGGAGTGACTATTCCGTGTCTGTCCGAATCCGTATCGTTTGCAAAAGCCAAATCGTATTGATCTTTAAGCTTTAATAGATTGCTCATAGCGTAAGGGCTTGAACAGTCCATTCTTATCTGTCCGTCTTTATCGGGGGGCATAAAAGAAAAGGTAAAATCAACATTTGAATCTTTAATATCAAAATCAAGTCCCCATATTTCGTTTATTTTTTTATATACAGGGATTGCGCTGCCTCCAAGAGGGTCGGCGGCTACTTTTAATTTTGATTTTTTTATTAAATCCATATCGACTATTTTATTCAAATCTTTTACATATGGCGTTATAAAATCGTCTGTTTTGATTTTTTTTAGTGCTTTTTCATAATTAATTGTTTTATAGTTTTTGTTTTCCAAATATTCGTTTGAATATGATTCAATTTTTTTCGTTATTTTGCTCTCACTTGCTCCTCCGTCAATTGAATTATATTTGAAACCGCCGTCATAAGGCGGATTATGCGAAGGTGTTATAACAATTCCGTCAGATAGAGTATTTTTTTTATTATATTCTATAATGGTATGGGAAATTACGGGTGTCGGCGTATAATCGTTGTTTATTACCACTTTTATACCGTTTGCAGTCAGTACTTTAATTGCACTCATTTCAGCGGGGACTGAGAGGGCATGTGTGTCTTTTCCTATAAAAACAGGACCGTTTATATTGTTTTCTTTTTTGTATCTGGCTATTGCCTGGGAAATTGCCAAAATATGTTCTTCATTAAAAGTTTTATCGTTTGAACTTCCCCTGTGCCCGCTTGTGCCAAAAGAAATTCTTTCATCTTTATTCTGTGGATTCGGTTTTAAATAAAAATAATTTGATATAAGATTTGGAATATTGATTTTATTCATTGTTAGTTCCTTCCCATTAATGGTTTTGCCAGTTCAAGCATTTTTTGATCAAGTATGTATGTCGAATTTTCTATTTCTTTTAGATCTTTTAAAATAAATTTGTCATCACAATATGTAACTATTTTATTGGGATAATGCTGAATATTGTCAAGAGCGGTTGCCACGAATTCAGCGGCTCTTAGCCTTTCCACTACAGTTGGACTTCCGCCTCTTTGTATATGTCCCAAAATTGTTACTCTGCTTTCTAGTCCGATTTCTTTTTCAAACCAGTTTTTTATTTGTCCGGAAATTTTAAGACCTTCGGCGGCGATTGCTATAAAATAATCCCTTCCGTTTTTTATTTCTTTTAAAAACCGTTTTTTTAAGTTTTCAAGATTATATTTTACTTCTGGAATCAGACACATTTCAGCTCCGTTGGCAACAGCGCTTGTTAATGCCAGATATCCGCATTCTCTTCCCATGGTTTCGATTACAAAAGCTCTTCCGCTGAAAGAGCTTGCAGTGTCTCTTATATCGTCAATCGCTTCTCTTATAACATTTAAAGAGGTATCAACTCCTATTGAGTATTCGTTTAGGGCTATATCATTGTCAATTGTCGCTGGGATTCCCATAAAAGGGACTTTAAACTCATTATAAAAAACATTAAGCGCCCTGAAACTTCCGTCGCCTCCTAAAATAATCAGTGCATCAATTGCGTGTTTTTTGAGATTCTCGTAGGCTTTTTTTCTATATTGTTGATCAAGCCATCTGATTGACCGGCTTGATTTTATAATAGTTCCGCCTCTATAAATTATCCCGCTGACATCTTTGTATTCGGCTTTTTTTATATTTCCGTCAATGAGGCCTTCTAAACCTTTGTAAACGAAATAAGGCGTATATCCTTTTTGATAAGAATATTCGACAAATTTTTTGAGTGCAGCGTTCATTCCGCTGCTGTCGCCTCCGCTTGTAAGTATTGCTATATTCATTTTTTCCCCTTTATAAATTGCTCAGTAGATAATGTATTAAAAACTATAAACCTCACTTAAAAAAAGTTTTTTTTACTGTTACAGCTTGTCTGCATAATAGCTGCTTCTGACCAGATTTCCGCTTGCGACCGCTTTAAATCCAAGATTTAACGCCATATTTTTTAAAAGTTTGAATTCTTTGTCGCTGTAATATTTTTTTATTTCATAATGTCTGGGCGACGGCTGTAAATACTGTCCGATTGTAAGTTGGGATACTCCGGCATTTAGCAAATCTTTCATAGTATTTTCAATTTCTTTGAAAGTTTCTCCAAAGCCTACTATTATTGAAGATTTTGTAAGTTTGAATTTTGAATAATATTCCAAAACTTTTAAAGATAATTTATAAGAACTTTTTGGTTTTAATGTTTTATGAAGTCTTTTCACTGTTTCAATATTGTGAGAAAGTTTATATGCACTTGAAGCTGCCAGTAAATTAAGAGCATTTATGTCGCCTTTAAAATCAGGGGTCAGGGCTTCTATTCTTGTATTAGGATTTATTTCGTTTGTTTTTTGAATTACATTAAACCAGTGGCTGCTTCCAAAGTCTTTCAAATCATCTCTGTCAACAGAAGTGATTACAACATATTTTAATCCCATATCTTTAACGGCGCTTGCTATTTTAAATGGTTCGTTTTTATCAAGTTCTTTCGGCTTTCCTTTGTTTACGCCGCAAAATCTGCAGTTTCTTGTGCAAATACTGCCCAAAATCATAAAACTTGCACTTTTTCTTGCGAAGCATTCACTGATATTCGGGCATTTTGAAGAAAAGCAGACTGTATTTACGCCGTATTTTTTAATAATATTGTTAGTAATATTTATAATATTCTCATTCGGTGCTGTTACAACAGGTTTCATAAAAATACCTCTTTTATGATTTGTTCTAAGCTCTTTTTAGCTTTGTTTGTAGAAATTTTTACGCCTTCATTAAAGAGTGATGTTGCTTCAATCCCTTTTAAATTACAGGGGTTGACTTTGTTGAAATTTTGTAAGTTTGGATTTATATGTATTGAAATTCCATGATTTGAGCGTCCGTTTATATAGCTGAATCCAAGAGATGCTATTTTTCTGTTTTCTATATAAAAACCCGGTCTTTTTCTATCATAAAAAATAGGTAAAGAAAATTGAGATAAAAACCTTGAAACAGTTTTTTTAACATTTTTATAGAAAAAAGGAGGGCTGTTTACATTAAAAATAAAATAAACCATCAATGTCCCTTCGTCAAAATATGTAATGCTTCCGCCTCTGTTTACAGACAGGGCAAAAGGAAAATTTTTTTCAAATTTACCTTTTGTGTATATTGGATAATGGGTTGCAAAAAGAATGTAATTTTCTTTTTTTGAGGTAAGTTCTTTTTGAATTTTTAAAAATTCTCTGTATTTAATCAGTTCTAAATCTTTAAAATTTATTTTTAAGGATTTGTTTTCCAAGTTCAACTCCCGGTTGGTCGTATGTGTTGATTTGAAGCAGGCTTCCGATGGCACTCGTCAGTATTTCATAATACATAATAAGTTTGCCGATATTTTTAAGTTCAAGATTGTCTATAATAATTTCGTCCACCGGATATTTTTTGCTTAAAAGCGCTTCTTTGGTTGATTCGCATTCTTTATTTATAAGTTCTTCAAATAAAACGTTATTTACATAATTTGTAGCATCTAAAAACGGTAATTTTAAATCCGGAATTTTAATGGTTTTTTCAAAATTTTCTATTTTTATAAATGTAACTGTTTTTTTACCGGCCCCTTCCATTAAAAGCTGTAAAAAAGAGTGTTGGTCAACTGAACCTATATGGCCTACCGGCATTATTTCCTTGCCGTTTTTTCCCAAAGATTCAGCGAAAAGCTGAACAAACCATTCCGTAAAATTTTTAAACACTGTTGAATATGCAAACATTATATTAACAGGGTATTTTTTGTAATTTTCTGCATAAAAGGCTGCTTTTTTAATTAAATGTTGCTCTTTTTTTTCAAAAAAACTTTTTTCTAGCTCTTTTGCCCCTTCCAGTAAGCTTTTTGGATAAATTCCGGAGGCAAGCAGAGGTATTATCCCGACTGCGCTTAAAACAGAAAATCTTCCCCCTACGTTTTTTGGAATATGAAAACATTCCAGTTTCCATTCTTTTGCAAAATTATCAAGAGGAGAATTTTCACCGGTAATAATTTTGAGTTTATCTGTTCCTGGTTTTAGACGGTAATGCTCTATCGCTTTTTTGAAAATAGAAATAGTTTCTATTGTTTTTCCTGATTTTGAAATAACAAAAAAGAGAGGTTTTTTAATTTTTTTTAATTTTTCTTCTATGTCTGTCGGGTCCGGATTTTCAAGAAAAATTATTTGTTTATTTTTAGGCGCAAGAGAATATACCATTTTTGTTCCAAGTGAACTTCCGCCGATTCCGATAACAACGACTTCATTATAATCAATATCGCTAAAATCACAGTCCAAAAATTTTAAAGAAGTTTCAGGAAGATAATAATATCCGATTTCTTTGCTTTCGTATTCTTTGAGAATATTATTGTATGCTTTTTGTTCGATATCTTTATTTTTATAGTCAAAATTAAGATTAAATTTCATGAATCTCCCTTTAATAAACTAACTTAATAAAATTATACCACTTTTACTAAAGTTTTATGAAAATTTAAGTAAAATTTAAGCAAAAAAGATGTATAATATGTAAAAAATAAAGGGTTATAAATGCCTGCATCAAAAAATATGGTTTTACCAAAATTTCCGGACGAGCTTTCCAACTTAAAAAAAATTGCTTTGAATATATGGTGGAGTTTTAATCCCAGAGCCAGAGAGCTTTTTGCATCAATGGACCCTTTTTTGTGGGAAGACGTAGGTCATAATCCTATTGCCCTTTTGAATAAATTTAATGAAAATGATTTGAATAATTTGCTGAATAATCAAAAATTTATGAAAGAATATCATTTGGTCAGTGCATTATTTGAAGATTATTTAAATACAACTAAAATATATACAGATGAAAATACGTTGCCTGTGGCATATTTCTGCGCAGAATTTGGACTTCACCATTCGCTTCCGATTTACAGCGGAGGTCTTGGCTTTTTGGCAGGAGATGTTTTAAAAGAGGCGAGTGATATGAATTTGCCTTTCGTGGGTGTGGGATTTATGTATTCAAACGGATATTTAAGGCAGGTAATAGGAAGTGACGGATGGCAGAATAGTGAAAACCAGACTATAAATAAAGATATTGCCCCTATAGAAAGAGTATTGGATAAAAACGGAAATCATCTGGTAATCCAAGTGCCTTTTATCGACCCTCCGATTTTTACTGCGGTTTGGAAAGTAAATGTAGGTAAGGTTGAACTTTATCTTTTAGATACCGATATAGATAAAAATTCACCGTGGGACAGGGGAATAAGCTCTCATCTTTACACTCCGGATATGCAGGAGAGACTGCGTCAGCAGATAGTTCTTGGAATAGGTGGATATGCTGTGCTTGAAAAACTTGGAATTCAATATTCCATTCTTCATCTAAACGAAGGCCATCCCGCATTCGCTTTGTTTGAAAGAATAAGATATTTTATGAATCAGGGGTTAAGCAGGGATGAAGCTATCAAAAGAGTTAAAAATACAAGCGTTTTTACAACACATACCCCTCTTGCCGATGCTACTGATGTTTATTCTTTTGACAATATAAGTAATTATTTTAAAGACTATATAAAAGAATTAAAGATGAGTAAAGAAGATTTTTTGTCTTTTGGACTAAATCCAGATAACCCTAACGGATTCAATATGACAATACTTGCTATGAATTTATCAGATAATATAAATGCGGTTTCTAAAAAGCATCAGGCAACGACTCAACAAATATGGGGCGGTTTTTTGAAAAAAAACAATAAAAAAATAAATGTAGTAACGAACGGAATTCATATTCCTACCTGGATAAATAATGAATTGTATTATAAATATGATGAATTAATAGGAAACTGGCTTGAAATACAGGACGATAAAAAAATTTATGAGGTCATAAACGATATGGGAGATGAATTTATATGGAAAATTCATCAAAAATATAAAATGGAAATGATTAATTTTATCAATGAACGTGCCAGAATAAAATGGGCGTCTGTTTCTGATCCTCTGGTTGTATTGGCAGAAGGGGCACTTCTTGAAAGCAATGTTTTGACAATTACCTTTGCCAGACGTATGACAAGTTATAAAAGGCCATGTTTGATATTAAAAGATTTGGATAGACTTTATTCTATAATTCATAATCCAAAAAGACCTATTCAAATCATTTTTGCAGGAAAGGCGCATCCGGCAGATACGCCGGGTAAACAAATAATTCAAAGGATTTTTAAAGTTTGTGAAGATCAAAGAAGTAGGGGTAGGATTGTTTTTATAGAAGATTATGCCGAGGAAATAGCTAAATATCTGGTAAGAGGAAGTGACATATGGCTTAACAATCCTCAAATTCCTTTTGAAGCCAGCGGAACCAGCGGGATGAAAGCAAGTATAAACGGAGCGGTTCATCTTTCTGCACTTGACGGATGGTGGCCGGAAGGCTATAACGGGAAAAATGGATTTGTAATAGGCAAAGAAACAAGCAACAACGAAGAAGACGCAGACAGTATATATAAAAATCTTGAAAATATCGCCAAACTTTATTATGAAATAGATGATGTAACATATCCCAAAGAATTAGTAAAAATACAAAAAGAAGCAATAAAAACAATTACGCCTAAGTTTTCCGCAAGAAGAATGATGAAAGATTATTTAAACAAGTTTTATTTACCAATTTCAAACAAAATAAGGAGTAAAAAATGATTAAAATCAAAAAACAAAAAAACAAAGCATGGGTTACTTTTAACATAAAAACAGATGCAGATGAAGTATTTATAAGCGGTAGCTGGAACAATTGGGATAAAGAAAAAATGAAAAGAAAAAAAGACGGCAGTTTTTATATGAGAAAAAGTATGCCTTTAAATAAAGTTTATGAATTTGGATATGTGGCAGACGGTAAATGGATAAACGATGAAACGTGTGAAAGTATTAATACGCCGTTTAATTCAAAAAATTCTTTAATCAAAATATAAAAGGGAAATGGATGAGAGATTATACAGCGGTTATTATGGCGGGGGGTTTTGGCACCAGGATACAACCTCTTACACATTCTACTCCAAAACCGATGCTGCCTATTACAAATATACCTATGATGGAACATATATTAGAAAAATTAGTTGATATCGGTATGAAGGAAGTTGTTATTTTGCTTTATTATAAACCTGATATTATTAAAGATTATTTTGGTAACGGAAGCAAATGGGGTATAAAAATAAATTATGTTTTACCTGAAAGCGATTATGGTACAGCAGGAGCCGTAGGGTGTGCTAGAGAATATTTGAATAAGCCTTTTTTGGTAATAAGTGGTGATTTGGTTACAGATTTTGATTTGAAAAAAATATTTGCTTTTCATGAAAAGAAAAATTCCAAGCTTACCATTACCTTAACTACGGTAGACAATCCGCTTCAATTCGGAATTGTAATAGTAAATGAAAACGGAAGAATAGAAAGATTTTTGGAAAAGCCCAGCTGGGGGGAAGTTTTTAGCGATACAATCAATACAGGCATTTATGTTATTGAACCTGAGATACTTGATTATATTCCTAAAAATGATACGTTTGACTTTTCAAAAAATCTTTTTCCGGCTTTAATGAAAAAAGGCATTACTCTTTATGGATATACGGCAGCCGGATATTGGAGGGATGTTGGCAATCCTGATTCATATAGAGATGTTCATACCGATATTTTTAACAAAAAAGTTAAGTTCAATTTTCCAGGCAAGAGGATTAGATGTCTTGACGGAGTGCTTCATTTAATGGGAGAAGCAAGAATAGATAAAAGTGTTGAGATTATCGGGGAAGTTGTAATTGGAAACAATGTTGAAATAGGCAAAGGCGTTAAACTTCATAACTGTTCGGTGGGAAATAATGTAATTATAGGTGAAAATGCGAAAATCAGGGATTCTATAATCTGGGAAAACGTTAAAATTGGTAGAAATAGTGTCTTTGATTACAGTGTTATTTGTAAAAATGTAATATCTGAAGAAAATGTAATTGCAAAAAACGGATGTGTTATTGCCGAAAATGTTAAAGTGGGGAAACTTTCAAGATTTGATAAAGATATTACTATTTGGCCTGATAAAGAGATTGAACCTGCTAGTATTGTAACAAATAATGTAGTGTGGGGTACAAAACATAAAAATTCAATTTTTGAAAACGGTACTGCAAAAGGAAAGGCGAATATAGAAATAAGCTGTGAAATGGCCTGTAAGATTGGAGAGGCTTTTGGCTCTTTGCTTCCTAATGGAAGTAAAATAATGATCGGGAGAGATAACGCCAAAAATGCAAGAATGTTAAAAAGAGCGTTTGTAGGGGGTATTTTGGCTACAGGTGTTGATGTGGTCGATTTAAAGGCAATTGCCCCTTCTATTGTGAGATATAATATCAGCAGATTTGATGAAGCTATCGGTGGTGCTTATTTTAGGGTATCACTTCATTCGCCCGCCGATGTGGAAATTATTTTATATAATGAACATGGACTTAGAATTAATTCCAATATTGCAAAAGCTATTGAAAAAACATATTTCAGTGAAAATTATAAAAGAGTTGATTTCAGCGAAATAGGCACTATTCATGATTATGATATCAATACATATGAATATATTAAATCTTATGAAGATAAAATAAAAAAGATAATTGATCATAAAATTATAAAATCACAGGATTTTAAAGTTGCGGTGGATTTGATGTTTGGAATTACAAAAGATATATTTCCAAAACTTTTAACCGATATTCAAATTGATAATATTATGCTAAACGCATATACAGATGAAAAAAAATTGGAAAATATATTTTCTTATAAAGAAAAAGCAAAAGAAAATATCTCAAAGATAGTCAAAGCATTAAACTGTGATATGGGCGTTATGATTTATCCCCATGGTCAGAGATTAACGCTTGTAACTGAAAAAGGAGAAGTCTTAGATAAAGTAAGGGCTCTTTTAGCAGTACTTACTTTATTAAATTTTGAAGCAGAGTCCAACAAAGAAGTATATAAAGTTTTTCTTCCTGCATGGGCTCCCGATTGTATGGATGAAAAATTTGTTAATTTAATAATCGAAAGAGGAAAATATTCTTCTTTTGAAGCCAAAAAACTTAAAACATATAATTTAATAGCCACAATTGATGGTAATTTTGCATTTACAAAATTTACTCTTTTTAGAGATGCTATGTTTTCTACTCTTAAAATAATGGAAATGCTTACAAGACATTCCGTAACCCTTAGTGAAATAAGTAAAGATATAAAAGATTTTTATTATTATAATGAAAAAATTGAATGTCCTCAGTTTAAAAAAGGCACTGTTATGAAGGAATTTTTAAAAGTTGCCAAAATGAAAAAATATAAAGAAGACGGAGGTATTAAAATTTTTGAAGAAAGAGGTTGGATTCTGATGATTCCTGATGAATTCAGCGAGCATTTAAATATTTATATTCAGGCAAAAGATGAAAAAATAGGAAAAGAAATTTTAAATAAATATAAAGAAATGATAAAAAAATGGACAGTATAAGTATTCTTTGGCATATGCATCAGCCTTTTTATTATAAAGAGGATAAAATTTATCTTCCTTGGGTATTTTTACATGCTATAAAAGATTATTATGATATGCCAAGTATTGCAAGTAAATATAATGTAAAAGTTACTTTTAATTTAACACCATCTCTATTGATTCAGCTTAACGAATTGGAAAAAGATTATTTTCTTTCCTGTCTGCTTAAAAAAAAGCCGGAAAAGAGCGAAAAGAAATTTATTTTATCGATAATTAAAAGTATTTATATTGAAACAATGGTAAAACCGTATAAAAGGTTTTATGAAATTTTTAAAAAGATGGATAAAGGTTTAAATAATGATGAATTAAACGATTTAGAAGTTTTTTTTCTTTTGTCCTGGTGCGGTGAAGAACTTAAAAATAGGCAATTTATAAAAAAATATTTAGAAAAAGATAAATTCAGTTTCGATGAAAAAACTGCATTAATTAAATATTTGATAAAGTTTACTAAAGAAATAATTCCTTTGTATAAAAAATTATTGGATAATAAAAAAATAGAAATTACCACAACACCGTTTTCCCATCCTATATTACCGCTTCTTTTTAATATGGAAAATGCAAAAAAAGCAAATCCAAATACAAAATTGCCAAAAATTTATTTTTCTCTGAAAGAGGATGCCCTTGCACATATAAAAAAAGCAAAAGAAACTTATAAAAAATTTTTTGGCATTTATCCAAAAGCTTTTTGGCCTGCTGAAGGAAGTATAAGCGAAGAGGTAATCAATGCATTTAAAGATGAAGGTATTGAAATTACTTTTAGCGGAGATGATGTTTTAAAAAAAGTGGCGGATGATGTATATAATGTTTATGAGTTTAACGGAGTTAAACTATTTTTTAGAGATAGATTTTTAAGCGATTTGATAGGATTTAATTATAAATTTTTTGAAGTTAAAGATGCTCTTATTCATTTTGAAAGAGAAATTGAAAGCAGAAACGGCAATATCACTGTCATTTTAGATGGTGAGAATGCATGGGAATATTATAAAAATCCATATGATTTTTTGCATAAATTTTATGAAATGCTTGAAAATAAAAACACTAAATTTTTTTCTGAATTTACAACTGCTAAAAAACTGGATAAAATAATTCCAGGAAGTTGGATAGATGGCGATTTTAATACGTGGGTAGGCGATTATGAAAAGAATAAGGCCTGGGAAATTTTATATCTTTCGAGAAAGGATATTGGATTTTGCGAAGATTTTTTATATCCTGAAGGTTCAGATTGGTTTTGGTGGTACGGAAAAGGGCATACATCCAATCAAAATGATATTTATGATGAAATATACAGAGGGTATTTGATTGATATTTATAAAAAAAATAAAAAAAATATTCCAGAGATTTTGTTGGAACCGATTTATAAAGAAAAAAAATATTTTATTCCTCAAAAATTTTTTATAACGCCTGATATTAACGGAAAAACTGATTTTTTTGAATGGGTTGGAAGCGGAATAATAGAAGAAAATCTGGGGACTATGGGAACAAAAAATATTGGTAAAATTTATTATGGAATAGACCATGAAAACTTATATTTAAGAATTGACAACACTAAATTTGAATTTAAAGATTTTTTTAATCAAAAGGAAAAAATTACGGAAAGTTATAAAAAATTTGATAATAATATTTTAAGATTTACTTTAAAGGGGAAAAATTTTGAGATGATTTTACCGAGTGAAATAATAAAACTCGATATTAATGACATTTATAAAAATTGGTTCATATAATGCTTTTTGGAGTGCATTTACATCAGCCTACCGATAATTTTGACAGTGTTATTGAAAAAGCTGTGAATGAATGTTATGGACCTTTTTTTGAGCTTTTAAGTAAATATCCTGAATTTAAATTTGCTTTTCATTCAAGCGGATGGATTTTTGAGAAAATAAAAAACGAGTATAGAGATGTTTTTGACAATATTAAAAAATGCAGTATTGAATTTTTTACAGGGGGGTTTTACGAGCCGATTCTTGTTTCTATTCCAAGTGCTGACAGAATAACGCAGATAAAAAAATTAAACAAATTTTTAAAAGAAAATTTTAATGCCCTGCCAAAAGGATTGTGGCTTACTGAGAGAGTCTGGGATGATGAAATAATAAGCGATTTAATAAAATGCGGAATTAAATATGCAATAGTTGATGATTATCATTTTTTGGCCAGTGGATATAAAAAAATTAACGGATATTATTATACAGGAATGCAAGAAAAAATAGCTCTTTTTCCTATTTCAAAAGCCCTTAGGTATGCGATTCCGTTTAAAAAAGTAGATGAAGCGGTAAAACTTTTGACAAATAATCTTGTAATGTTTGACGATATAGAAAAATTTGGGCTTTGGCCAGGTACAAACGAATGGGTCTATAAAAAAGGATGGCTTAGGGAATTTATAGAAAAAAGTATATCAAAAACACAATATTTTGACGAATATTATAAAAACAATAATTCTATATCTTATGCTTTTATTGAAAATCTTTCATATGAAGAAATGACGGAATGGTGTTTGGATGCCGAAGATATTGTCAAATTAAAAGAAGATAAAAAAAGGTGTAAAAGCTTTTTTGTAAAAGGAAGTATATGGAAAAGATTTTTGTATAAATATCCCGAAAGTAATTATCTTCATAAAAGAATGCTAGAAGGTAAAAAAAATGAAAGTTATTACAAGCTTCAGACAAATGACGTATATTGGCATGGAATTTTCGGAGGAATTTATCTTCCGAATTTAAGAGACAACGCATATAAATACCTGATTGAATGCGATAATTTGGAAAATGAAATAAAAGATATTAATTTTGACGGATTGGAAGAGGGGAAATATGTATTTGAAAATTCGATTTTTGTTTTTAATAATAAAGGTGAGTTAATTGAATTTGATGATTTGGAGAAAAAATATAATTTTTGCAATCTTGTTAGCAGAAAAAAAGAGTTTTATCATATATATAAAGAAAAAAATAAAAAGAATAGTGACGGAATAGAATCTATTCATGACAAAGAGTATAAATATGATAAAAAAATTTATTTTGACAGATATTTAAGATATTCTTTTATTACAAGAAATATTAAAAATATTGATTATGAAAAATCTGTATCGGATAGTTATGATTATAAAGAGTCAAATTATTATGTTAATTTTAAAGATAAAGAAATTATTGCTTCAAATGATTCGGTAAAAAAAGAGATAATATTAAATGATAAAAAAATGCAATTTTGTATATCTTCAAATAAAAATCTTGTAACGCAGATAAATCTTCATTTGACGAAATATAAAAATATAAAAGAAGGCGCTTTTGAAGGAGATAAAATTGTTTTTGACGATAGCTTTTTGAATAGAAAAA
The DNA here is from genome assembly GCA_964410645.1 of uncultured Nautiliales bacterium. Taxonomy (GTDB): domain Bacteria; phylum Campylobacterota; class Campylobacteria; order Campylobacterales; family Nautiliaceae; genus JALTBU01. Next base: position 8,076 of record CAYPHV010000013.1, on the reverse strand, counting down.
TAGTATTAAAGTTTAACTGTTCAAAATATTTTATTTATTTGATAAAAACGGCAAATCTAAGCGAAAATGGAATTAAAGAGACTATTCAGGGAATATGTGTAGAAATAATAAACAGTAATTTAAAAGGGGAAATTTATTTTGAATAATTTAAGGTACGATTTATTAAAAAATGAATATGTAATTATTGCTCCAAACAGACTTCACCGTCCGGATATGTTTTATGAAATAAAAGAAAAAAAGCAGGATGTTTGTCCTTTTTGCCCCGGTAACGAAGGAATGAGCGAAAAAGAGATCTTAAGATTCAGTGAAAAAGGAAAATGGACTTTAAGAGTTGTTCCAAATAAATTCAGAAGCCTTGGAATCGAAAATCAGTATTATATAAAAAAAGCGGAAGCCGGAAGCTATGGTGCCCATGAAATTATAATAGATACTTTTCGCCATATTAAATTTTTTGAATTTGAAAAAAAAGAATTTATAAATTTATTTAAAGCTATGAAGCTAAGATATTTTGATTTAAAAAAAGATGAAAAATTAAAATATTTTATCTGTTTTAAAAATGAAGGAGTTAAGGCCGGAGCGACTCAGTCTCATCCTCATACACAAATATTCGGCTTTTCCGTAATGCCTATAAAAAAAATAAATGAAATAGACAGATTTAAAAAGTTTTTCGAAAAAGAAGGAAAAACAATTTTTGAAAAATCTTTGGAGACAGAAAATTTGACAATTTTTGAGAATAATGAATTTGTAGTCTTTTTTCCAAAAGCCGGTAAATTTGCCTTTGAGATCAGAATTATCAGAAAATTAAGAGGAATGGATTATAATGAAGAATTATTAGCAGAAGTATTTGAATATTTAAAAATTATGCCAAAAATAATAGGAAATTTTGACTTTAATGTTATTTTTAATTTTTTACCGTTTAGGGAAAATGAGGAATGGTTTAATTTTAATATAGAATTTATTCCAAGACTTTTTGATATAGCAGGAGGAGAGCTAAGCGGAATTTATACGAATGTTGTAGCACCGGAGAGTGCAAAAAAGGCTTTTGATGATTTTAGCGGTTGATATAGGAGGTACATTTTTTAGGTATAAATTTAAAGATTTTTTTGAAAAAAAAGAGACAAAAGATATTGATATTATAAGCGAAATTATTAATTTAATTAAAAAATATAAACCAAAAAGCATTGGAATTTCTTTCGCAGGGCAGGTAAATAAAGGAAAAATTCTTTCAGCTCCGAATATAAATATAGAAAATATTGATTTAAATAAATATATAAAAATACCTTTTATACTGGAAAATGATTTAAACTGTGCGGCAGTGGCTGAGAGCAGATTTTGGAAATCTAAATATTTAGTAGCTTTGTATTCCGGCACAGGACTTGGGGCAGGGATTATAGAAAACGGAAAACTAATAAGGGGGCACATGAATTTGGCCGGGGAAATAGGACATATTCCTTATAAAAAAACACCTTTTGTCTGTGAGTGTGGAAAAGACGACTGTCTGGAATTTTATGCAAGCGGTAAAATAGACAGTATTGGCGGAAGTTTTGAAGAATATAAAAAGGCTTTAAACAAGGCTGTGGGAATTGTGGCGAGTTTATTTAATCCGGAAATTATAGTATTAGGAGGGGGATATTATCTTCATCATAAGTTTAAAATAAATAAAAAATATATTCCAAATTTTGACAAAGTGGAAATAAAAATTACAAAATTAAAAGATGCTTCATTAACAGGGGCTGAAATTTTAGCAAAGGAAAAGTTATGAATATAATGTTTGCAAGCAGTGAGGTTACGCCTTTTGCAAAAACGGGAGGTCTTGCCGATGTAAGTGCCGCTTTACCAAAAGCTTTGAATAAATTGGGAGAAAATGTAAAAATAGTTATGCCAAGATATTATAATATTAATAAAGACAATTTAGAAAAACTTCCCTTTAATATAGGTGTGCCTATGGGAGAACTCGGAACTTTATGGGCTGGGGTTTATAAGAGTAATTTACCAAGTACCAATGTAGAAGTATATTTTATAGATTATGAAAAATTTTTTGGAAGAAGCGGTATTTATGCAGATGAAAACGGATATTCATATCCTGATAACGATAAAAGATTTATATTTTTTACAACTTCTGTATTTGAACTTGCTCTTGCACTTAAATTTGACGTTGATGTTTTTCATTTTAATGATTGGCAGAGTGCTGCCGGGACGGCTCTTTTGAAATATAGATACAATTGGCTTTTTCCAAAAAGTAAAAGTGTTTTAACAATTCATAATCTTGAACATCAGGGGATTTTTGGAAAAAGTACATTTAATTATCTGATGATAGACTGGAAACATTTTAATTTATATGAATTTGAAGCGTTAGGGCTAACTAATTTATTAAAAGGGGGAATTGCGGCTGCTGATAAAATTACAACCGTTTCTCCCACATATGCAAAAGAAATTCAAACCTCTAAGTTTGGTTTTGGGCTTGAAGAACATATAAAAGCACATTCTCATAAACTTACAGGTATATTAAACGGAGTTGATTATGATGAATGGAATCCAAAAACTGATAAATTAATCCCTTATAATTATGATGCTGAAAATATTGAAGAAAAAACAAAAAATAAATTGGCCCTACAAAAAAGAATGGGTTTAAAGAAAAATACAAAAAGATGTTTAATAGGATTAGTGAGCCGCTTTGCAAAGCAAAAAGGAATAGAACTTATTGCCTCGTCAATGGAAGGTCTTATTCATTTGAACGCAGATTTTGTTTTTCTTGGAAGCGGTGAAAAATGGGCTGAATGGTTTTTCAGTGATATTTCAGCTAAATATCCGAATTTCAGGGTATGGGTTGGGTATAATAACGCTCTGGCTCATTTAATAGAAGCAGGGAGCGATTTGTTTTTAATGCCAAGTATGTTTGAACCCTGCGGTCTTAATCAATTATATTCTTTGAGGTATGGAACGCCGCCGATAGTAAGAGCTGTTGGGGGGTTAAACGATACAGTAAAAAATTATAATCCATTGACAAAAGAAGGGACAGGCTTTAAATTTTATGATGCAACAAGAGAAGCTTTAATAAATACTCTAAAATGGGCGGTTGATACATACTATTTTGATGAAGGTTATAAAACAGTTCAAAAAAGAGGTATGAAGAAAAGATTTTCATGGGAAAAAAGTGCAAAAGAATATAAAAAAATATATAAAGAGTTAATATGAAAGAATTGGATTTATATCTGTTTAAAGAAGGAACGCACAGATATCTTTATAAACATTTGGGAAATTTTATACAAAAAGACGGTGTGTTTTTCAGGGTTTGGGCTCCAAATGCAAAAAGTGTAAATGTAATGGGAGATTTTAACAATTGGGACAGATATAAAAATCCGCTTACTAAAAACGGAGAATTTTGGGAAGGTTTTATAAAAGGGGCTAAAAAGGGCGATAAATTTAAATATTTTATAATAGGTGCATATGATCAGCATTTGGAAAAAATAGACCCGTTTGCAAAATATTTTGAAAAAGCTCCGAAATCCGCAAGTGTTATCTGGGAAGATAATTATAAATTCAATGATGACCTTTGGCTTAATAAAAGAGGACAAGATTTTGATAAACCGTTTAGTGTTTATGAAGTGCATCTTGGAAGCTGGAATAAAGAGTACGATAATTATGTTAATATGGCAAATGCTTTAAGCCAATATGTAAAAGAGATGGGATATACTCATATTGAACTTATGCCAATTACCGAATATCCGTTTGAAGGCTCCTGGGGATACCAGGCAACAGGTTATTTTGCTCCGACATCAAGATACGGTAAACCTGAAGAATTTAAAAAATTTGTTGATATTATGCATCAAAATGATATTGGAGTAATACTTGACTGGGTACCGAGCCATTTTGCGGTGGACGGGCACGGACTTATTACGTATGACGGAACAGCATTATATGAACATCCATCTCCGTTAAAAGGTTATCATCCGGAATGGAAAAGTCATATTTTTAATTATGAAAAAGGGGAGGTGCGCTCATTTCTTATAAGTTCAGCAATTTATTTTTTAAAAGAATTTCATATAGATGCAATAAGGGTAGATGCCGTTGCTTCTATGATTTATTTAGATTATGCAAGGAATGAGTGGATACCTAATATTTACGGGGGGAATGAAAATCTCGAAGCGATTCTTTTTTTAAAAACACTTAATAAAGCCTGTTATGAAGAGGTTAAAGGCATTACAATGATTGCGGAAGAATCCACGGCGTTTCCGGCTGTTACTAAACCGGATGGGTTGGGATTCGGATATAAATGGAATATGGGATGGATGAATGATGTGCTTAGATATTTTGCATTAGAGCCAATATACAGACAATATCATCATCATGAACTTACTTTTTCTTTTAAATATATGTTTAGTGAGAATTATATTTTGCCTCTTTCTCATGATGAAGTGGTTCACGGCAAAAAATCTTTAATAGATAAAATGCCGGGAGACTATGAAAGCAAATTTGCAAATTTAAGAGCACTTTTTGCATATATGTACGCGCATCCTGGTAAAAAGCTTCTTTTTATGGGAGGAGAAATAGCCCAGTTTAAAGAATGGGCATATAAAAAAAGTATTGAATGGTTTTTATTAGAATATGAAAAACATAAGGGCATTCAGGATTTGGTAAAAGAGCTTAATAAAATATATAAAAAAGAGAAATCTTTATGGCTTGATTGCAAAGGGCAGGGATTTGAATGGATTAATGAACTTGACTATCAAAGGAATATAATTTCATTTATCAGAAAAAACGGGAATGAAAAAATGATAATAGTATGTAATTTTTCAGGGGCTAAATATGAAAATTATTTGATAGGTGCGCCGGAGGGTGAATACAATGAAATTTTAAATTCTCAGAGTAAAAAATTTGGAGGATGGGTTAAAGAACTTCAAGCTTATAAAACTATAAAAAAAGAATGTTGCGGAAGAGAATATTCAATAACTCTTAATTTGGAACCGTTTAGTGTTATGTATTTAAAGAAAAAATGTTAAAATTTCATTAAAAAGGAAGTAAATGAGAGCATTACTCAGTGTTAGTGACAAAACAGGAATTGTAGAATTTGCAAAAGAGCTTGAAAAATTGGGTTATGAAATTATTTCAACGGGTGGGACAAGAAATATTTTGCACAAAAACGGCATCAAAGCTATTGATATAAGTGAAATTACAAAATTTCCAGAATGTTTTGGCGGAAGGGTAAAAACTCTTAACCCATATGTCCACGGGGGAATTTTATATAGAAGCGGGACCGATGATGAAGAGGCAAAAAAACTCGGAATTGAAAGGATTGATTTAGTATGTGTTAATTTATATCCTTTTAAAGAAACAATTGAAAAAACAGATGATTTTGATGAAATTATTGAAAATATTGATATCGGCGGACCTACAATGGTTAGAAGTGCGGCAAAAAATTTTAAAGATGTAATAATCGTAACTGACCCAAGCGATTATGAAAATACAATTGATACTCTTAAAAATAATAAAAATACATTGGAATTTAGAAGAAATTTGATGATTAAGGCATATGAACATACCGCGGCATATGACAGTATGATTTCGAATTATATGAATGAAAGATTCAATAGTGGATTTGGAGAAAAAAGATTTATTGTTGGAAATAAAGTATTTAATACCCGTTATGGTGAAAATCCTCATCAACGGGGTGCTTTATATGAGTTTGAAAATTTTTGGGAACAATTAAATGTTAAAAAAGGCAAAGTTAGTTTTAATAATTTAACAGATATAAATGCTGCTGTCAAATTAGCCGTGAGTTTAGGAAAAGGCAGTATTGTTATACTTAAACATGCCAATCCGTGCGGGGCTGCAATAAAAGAAGATTTGATCACAACCTGGAAAGAAGCTCTTAAATCTGATCCAATCAGTGCATATGGAGGAGTAGTTGCTGTTAACGGAATAGTTACAAAAGAGCTTGCTGAAGAAATCAATAAAATTTTTGTTGAGGTTTTAATTGCCGGAGAAATTACAGACGAAGCGGCTAAAGTATTTGAAAAGAAAAAAAGAATTAAACTGTGCGACCTAGGCAAACCGGAGCTTGAAATAAGCGGTGATAAATGGAATTTTAAACACATTGAAGGCGGATTTGTATTTCAGGATGCGGACAGAGTAAAAAATGATGAAGTAAAAAATGCAAAATGTGTCACCCGTTCAAAAGTTAAAGAAACAAATGATTTGGAAATGGCATGGAAAATAGCCGCGCTTACAAAATCAAACTGTGTTGTGTATGTCAAAGATTCAGCAATGGTGGCAATTGGAATGGGAATGACAAGCAGGGTTGACGCTGCCAGATGTGCTATTGAAAAAGCAAAAGAATTAAATCTCAATATTAGCGGAAGTTCTCTCGCAAGCGAAGCTTTTTTCCCTTTTAGAGACAGTGTTGACTATGCTGCCAGTGTTGGAGTTAAAGCTATAATTCAGCCAGGAGGAAGTATTAGAGACAATGAAGTGATTGAAGCGGCTGATGAAGCTGGAATAGCTATGTATTTTACAGGAATTAGGCATTTTTTACATTAAAAAGGTTAATTATGAAACTATCTGTTGTAATACCGGTTATGAATGAAGATGACAATATAAAGCCGTTAATAGAAGAAATTAGGCAGGCTTTAAAAGATATTGATTATGAAGTAATTTTTGTAGATGACGGTTCTAGTGATAAAACTGTCGAAAAAATAAAAGAATATGCGGATGAAAAAACTAAATTAATAGTATTTAACAGAAATTTCGGACAGACTATTGCAATGGCTGCAGGTATTGACGCTGCACAGGGAGAACTTATTGCAATGCTTGACGGTGATTTGCAAAATGATCCGAGTGATATTCCCATGATGATTGAAAAACTGGAAAAAGAAGGATGGGATGTTGTAGCGGGAAGAAGAGTACACAGACAAGACGGTTTTTTACTTAGAAAAGTTCCGAGTAAAATAGCAAATTGGCTTATCAGAAAATTAACGGGGGTTTATATAAGCGATTATGGCTGTACTCTTAAACTTTTTAAAAAAGATGTGGCAAAAAATCTTAATCTTTATGGTGAACTTCACAGATTTATCCCTGTTTTGGCGAAGCTTTATGGGGCAAAAATAACGGAAGTCAATGTTCAGCATCATCCAAGAATTCATGGCCAAAGTAAATACGGGATAGGAAGAACTTTTAAAGTTGTCAGTGATTTAATGCTTATGCTGTTTTTTCAAAAATATGCGACAAAACCCATGCATTTATTTGGAGGAGTAGGATTTTTAATGCTTTTTATCGGTATTTTAATAGATTTATATTTATTTGTTATAAAAATTTTTGGTGCATCCATAGGCGGGAGACCTTTGCTTATTTTAGGGGTTTTGTTGGTAATTGCCGGAATTCAGCTTATATCCACAGGATTTTTGGCTGATTTATTAATGAGAACATATTACGAATCACAGCATAAAAAACCTTATATTATTAAAGAAATATTCGTTGGTAAAAAAAATTAAGATAGCAATAAAATTTTTAATTTCTTTTTTGCTGCTATTATTTGTTTTATCAAAGATAGATATTAAAAAACTTATTTTTATTTTAAAAGAAGTCAATTTATTTTATTTGTTTGGAGCTTTTTTGTTTTTTAATATTTCAAAAATTATTGCGGCACAAAGATTAAATTATTATTTTAAAGAGATAGATATTGACCTGCCGTTTAGAACCAATTTGATACTTTATTATGTAGGTATGTTTTATAATCTGTTTTTACCGGGAGGTATAGGGGGTGATGGATATAAGGCGTATTTATTAAAAAAACATTATAAAAAGAAATTATCATCTTTAATAGGCGCTCTTTTATTTGATAGAATTAGCGGGTTTACAGCATTAATTTTTTTGGCCGGAATTTTATTTGTATTTAGCGATTATTCCATTTATCCTTTAAATATTTTTTCTGTTTCTATTGGTTTTTGTAGCATAGCGGCTTTTTATATTTTTTGTAAAAGATTTAAAAAATTTTATAGATATTTAAATAAAACTATTTCTCTTGGACTAATTGTTCAAATATTTCAGCTTATCAGTGCGTTTTTTATTATTTTGGCTTTG
>CAYPHV010000012.1:0-34090 GCA_964410645.1 uncultured Nautiliales bacterium | reverse complement strand
AATATCTAATTTTCTAAGCAATAATTTTGTTTTTCTCTGCAGTTTCAAGATCAAATCGCTAATCCCCCGCGAATAAGCTTCTTCTTGTTTAAGCCGATCTTTTTTCAAAGCTTTAATTTTGCCTACAGATATAAAAGAAGATTGATAACATACCCAAAACGGCGCCGGAAGTTTATGAATATAACATTTGGTAAATGTTTGAACTTTTTTTGTAGTTTGCTGAATACTTGCACATCCTGTAAATAAAATCAAAGCAGTAAAAAGCATTTTTTTCATAATCTGCCTTTTTAACAAAATTATAACAAAGATTTTTAGATGAAAAAAAGAAAAAATTATCTTTTTGAAAATTGAGGAGACTTTCTTGCTTTCTTTTTCCCGTATTTTTTTCTTTCCACTTTTCTTGCATCTCTTGTAAGAAGTCCGGCAGGTTTTAAAATATTTCTAAATTCAGGAGCATATTCGATTAACGCTTTGGATATACCATGTTTAGTAGCATCCGCTCCTGCTGCAAAACCGCCTCCAAATACTCTTACTTCTATATCAAGATTACCTTCTTGTTTTGTAAGAATCAAAGGCCATTTAACTCTAAGTTTAAGCGCTTCTCTTCCACCAAGATATTCATCAAGAGATTCGTTATTAACCGTAATATTTCCACTTCCGTTTTTTAGCCATACTTTTGCTACAGCTTCTTTTCTTTTTCCAGTTGCGTAAATTTTTCCGTGCATTTTCATTCGTTACCCTTTATTTGAGCTGTATGAGGATGATTTTCACCTACATAAACTTTAAGTTTTTTAAGCATTGCCCTTCCAAGTTTTGTTTTAGGGAGCATTCCACGAGTAGCCATTTTAAATAATTTTTCAGGATTATTTTCTATAAGTTTTGCAACAGTTTCTTCCTTAACTCCTCCAAAATATCCTGTATGCCTGTAATATTTATTATTAAGCTTACTGATTTTTGAAAATTTAACTTTTTCAGCATTAATAACAACAACATAATCGCCGCAATCTATATGTGGAGTAAAATAAGGTTTATGTTTTCCTCTTAAGTAAACCGCTATTTCAGTAATTATTCTCCCAAAAGTTTTATCTTTTGCATCTATTAAAATCCAGTCTCTTTTAACCTCACCCGGTTTTATTGATTTTGTAAATTTCATTATCACACCTTTTGTGAATTTTTTAGGTATAGAATTTTAATTGATAAATCTTAAGAAAACCTTAAATTAAGTTAACTTTAAGGTTAAATCGTGGAAAATTTCAAAATTAATTCTATTTCTCCGGCAGGAATTCTGAGTTCTCTTGAAATTTCTTCTACTGTATGTCCGTTTTTATATAAATTTAGAATTTTATCTTCATCATTTTTATTTATAAAGCTCATATCCGGCAGTTTATTTTTTTTTATTTCCATATACAATTCTTGAATTTGTTTTTTTACTGCATCAATAAGTCCCACATTTTTATCCTCAATAACCCTGACATCATCAACAATTGATTCTATAATATTTTCTATTTTTGCTATTTTTTTTTCTAATAAATTATTTTTTGAATTCTTTTTTAAAATAAACACTTCTTTATTCAGTTCTTCCAAAGAAAGTTCAAAAGCCGCAAATTTTCGTTCTATAATTTTTTCACGCTGTAAAATAAAAAAAAATAAAAACAATATAGACAAACTGAGACCGCCAAACATCAACAAATCCATATAATTATCCATTTTTCCCCTTCATTTCTCTTATAATAGCTCTTTCTCTTGCCATTATAAATGAATTGTAATCTTTTATATCTCTCTCGTGCATATATAAAATTTTAGCAATATTTTTACTCTCCCCTTCAAAAATTACCGGAACTTTTCTTGCAGGAAATACTGGAAGATTAAATCTGCCGTAATATTTTACACTCTCTTCCAAAACATGATCTTTTAGCTGAAAATACTCAAAACCAAGCCCTTTCGTTTCACTTTGAAAAGGTAAAAACAATAATTCTTTTTTGTTATTTTCTATTAAATCGGTCAATATATCGATTTTTCTGTGAAGCGCAATTAAAAGTTCCAGCAAAACAGGATCTATTTCTTTTGTTTCTCCTCTGGATTTCGCCAGTTTTATATATTGTCCTATAGGATCGTCGCTTTCACTTCCAAGCTTATCAAATTCTTCTTTATTTTTATTGTTATACTTATCAAATTTAATCTCTACATAAGTATCGATAAATCTCATTTTACAACCTGTCTAAAATTATCAAAATCAAAAAAATTATTCCCAAATATCCATTAACGTCAAAAAAAGCTTTAGGAATATTTTTAAAATCCTGATTTACCAGTTTATGTTCATAATACAACATTCCAGCACTTACAAATACCCCCACCCATGCAAAAAATCCCAATTTTGCATAAATAACAAACAAACCCCAAAAAATTACGGCAAAAATATGAAAAAATTTCGAAATAAAAAGAGCCCCATTTGATCCGAATCTTGCAGGAATTGAGTATAAATGCTCTTTCTTGTCAAATTCTATATCCTGCAAGGAATACAATATATCAAATCCTGCCACCCAAAACATAACACCAATAGCCAAAAAAACAGACCAGCACGGTATACTCTCATCAACTGCAATCACACCGGCTATAGGGGCAAGACCAAGCGATATTCCCAAAATTATATGTGAAAATTCACTAAAACGTTTAAAACAGCTGTATCCCCCCAATACTATCAAAACAGGAACTGAAAGTTTAAAAGCCAAACTGTTTATAAAATATGTATCCACAATAAAAATAAAAGCGTTGATCAAAATAAAAGTAATCATTTCGTTTTCTTTAACCTCACCTGTAACGCTCACCCTGTTTGCAGTCCTGGGATTTTTAGCATCGATATTTCTGTCTAAATATCTGTTTACCGCCATTGCAAAACTCCTGGCACTTGTTGCGGCGATAAGTCCCAATATAAGCAGCCTCCAGCCGAACCATCCGTCAGCCGCCACTATCATTGAAACCAGTATAAAAGGAATACTGAATATGGTATGCTCGAATTTAACCAATTCCATATATTTTTTAATCATTAAAACTCCATTAAATATAATTTTGTATAATTGTAGCAAAAAAGGATAAATTTGTTTGCATTAATAGGCCCTACAGCTTCCGGAAAAAGTAATTTGGCTTTGAATCTGGCCCAAAAATTAAATTATGAAATACTATCACTTGACAGTTTGAGCATTTATAAAGAAATTGATATTGCATCTGCCAAACCCAATAAAAATGAATTAAAACTAATCAAACATTACGGAATCAATGAAATATATCCGAATGAAAAATTTGATGTAATGAAATTTATTGAAATTTATAAAAAAATTCCACATAAAAATATAATTATCGTAGGAGGGAGCAGCTTTTATTTAAAAACCATGCTTTGCGGGATTTCAAAAATACCTGAAATTTCTGACAAAACAAAACAACAGGCAAAAAGATTGGATTACGACTTTTTAAAAAAAACCGACCCGGACTATGCAAATAAAATTTCATCAAATGATACATACAGAATCCAAAAAGGAATAGAAATTTACCTTGCTACAAATTTACCGCCAAGCAAATACTTAGAAAAAAATCCGCCAAAGCCTGTAATTCAACATTTGCCAATTTATGAAATAGATATTGACAGAAATATTCTTAGAAAAAGAATAAAGCTTAGAACCAAAAAAATGTTTGAAAACGGTCTTATTGATGAAGTAGCTTATCTTGAATACAAATACCGGGACAGAAGACTGCCGGTGCTTAAAGCCATAGGAGTAAAAGAAGTGCTCGATTATTTCAACGGAATTTATGATAAAAACGCCCTTTTTGAAAAAATTGCAACAAACACCTCCCGCCTTGCGAAAAGACAACAGATTTTCAATAAAACCCAATTCTCAAATAAAATATCAGCCCCGCTTGAAAAATTGGAAAATATTATTTTAAAAACATTAAAATAAGCTTTTAGCGTCTTTGCAGATTCCTTTCCAAAGTTTTGAATTTTTAACTTTCAGACATTCATTTATATATTTTTTATTCTTAGTCAAATTAGCTAAGAAATAATAAGCCCTTGCCTTATTTTCACCACTAACTCTGTTTAGCATATCTTTTAAAACTTTTATGGCCGCTTTTTTATTTTGAGTATATTTGACATATGTAAATTCAACAAAAGGGGAATACGGATACACTTTAAATTTGTTTTGCAAATCTATAATTTTTTTGGCATAAGTTGCCGCCAAAAGATTATTATTGTTTTTAAGCGCCCAATCTACTATTTTTATAAACGCATCCGTATTTCTTATATCTTTTGTTTTATCCAGCCTTTTTGCCACTTCTAACGCTTTTTTATACCTGTGCAAATTCCAATATGCAAAAAACTGGTAAACTTTATATTTATAGCATCCTTTTTTCATAACACCGCATAAATCATCTACACCCAAGACTATTTTTTTATAATCTTTCATACCCCAAAGCGCATCCAATGCCCGTTTCGTCCATTTTATAAATATTTTATTATCCGGAGTGTCTAAATATTTATTACATATTGCAAAAGCTGTATTGTAAGCATAAACTTTCATAGCACATTGATAAATTTTTTCATCATATTTTTTATTCAGAATAATATGATATTTTTTTATCAGAGTAACAGCTTTGGCACATTCGGCTTTATTTAGTAAACAAATCGCATATTTTTTTTCAACCTTTGAAATAAATTCTTTTTTTTCTGGAAATAAATTTTTCGGAAGATTTTTTATTTTTTCATTCAAATTCAAAATATCCCTGTATTTTTTAAGCTTATATAAAATATTTATTTTTTTTACCAATGCTTTTTTCGCAATATCAGTGGCCTTGTATTTCTTAATTATTTTATTTATATTGTTCAACATTCTTGTAAGATTTTTATCCGGAATGTTAAATAATACCTTATCCCTTAAAGATTTTACCTGATCACTGTAATCTCCAAAAGGAAATTTATTCAAATAAAGATTAATATATTTTATTGAAATTTTATAATCCTTATTATCATAGCTCCATAAAGCCAAATCATATAAAAAAGGTTCGTATAAATCATCTTCGGTTCTTGTTTTTTTAAATAAATCTCCTGTTATATCAATAGCTAAAGAATACATTTGATGATTTGCCAATAACTTAGCCAGTTCATATGCTTTTTGCCTATCTTTTAATAAAAAGCTTTTATTGGCACTGTATATTTTTTTATAATATTGATAAGCTTTTTTAAATTCTCCGCTATTTACATATCTTGTTGCCAGTCTAACGGCGGCTAAAGAAGCTATGTCTATATTTTTTGACGAAAATAAAACTCTTTCATACAGTTTCATAGCTTTTTTACTATCCCCGCTCATATATAATTGATCAGCCAGATAAATCATAGCAAGTCTGGATTCTTTGGTATCTGGATATTCTGTTATTATTCTATTGAAGAAATAACTGGCATCACTTAAAAAACCCATCTTGGAATAATTTTTTGCCATCAACAATAAAACATTAGGCAGTTTTTCATCAAAAGAATACTTTTTAATCCATTTTTTGGCAATCTGGATTAAATCCTCGCTATCATTTGTTTTATCCAGACATACCATCTTCATATATAAAATATCCGACAAAAACATCGAATTCGGATAATTTTTTATATAATCATCCGCATCAATACTTATATTTCTGCCTTTATGAAACTTTTTTAAAATTTCAAAATAATCCATTACATCTTTTGAAGTATTGGAAACATTTATGGGATTTTGTTTTTCGTCTATCGCACCTACGTAAATTTTAGGCGAATTATGAAAATAAAAATTAAGCCCCTTTTGTTTTTGATTTGAGAATTGTTTTTTATTTGCAATAATAATCCATTTTTTTGCACTGTTTTTTTCTTTTAAAGTAAGCAGGGGATTATTATATAAATTATCACTCTTTGATATTAGAATACAATTTTTTTTACAAATAATCTCTAAAAAAAATTTATTACTTACAAATTTTGGTTTAATATTAAAAAATCTTGTTTTCGCCTTAAAAACAGATGTTGAAGGCATTTGATCAAAGCTGCAAATAATATTTTTTGCCTGTTTAGAACATTTAAACGGAAAAGAATTATATAAAGTCAAAATTTCATGGCTTTTACTAGAATTATAATAATTTACATTTATGCTAAGCCCAAACAAAATAAAAGGCAAAAAGAAGAAAAAAAATCTCAAGTCAAACCTTTTTGATAATTATATCAAAGGTTAAAAAGAAATAGTAGCTCCTAAAACATTCCCTGCAAAAATACCAAAATAGATTGTTCCGGCCAGTAAAATTAACTGCCCTATTAAACTGCCCGCACTCATTTGAATCGTCTGATCATTCTTACCCTCATCAAAATACAGATGTTTAATAATCCAAACATAATAAGCAACAGCTAAAGCCGAGTTTAACGCCGCTATTAAAACAATAGGCCAAAGTCCGGCATCAACCCCTGCATAAAAAGCAACGGCTTTTGCCATAAATCCAGCCAAAAGGGGAATACCTGCAAGTGAAAACAGCTGAACGGTAAAAAACAGTGAATGAAGAGGGGCTCTTTTACCCATTCCTTTTAAATCATGTAAAAATTTAACCCCGGCTTCCCTTCTAAAATCATTTAAAATCAAAAATACACTTGTCTGCATAAACATATATGCTATTCCGTAATAAAGAACACCGGCATATGAATATATACTGGCAGCAGCAGCAAAAGGAACCAACGCATATCCACTATGCGCAATGGAAGAATAAGCCAAAATTTTAGAAACTCTTTTTTGCCAAAGTGCCATAAAATTTGCAAACGTCATCGTAATTACAGAAAAAAAGCTAAAAATAAGAACTGTTGCTACCGGATGAATTATCATAAATCTATAAAATGCCTTAAAAGTCGCCACCAATACAACGCTTTTGATCACACCGCTTAAAATAGCGGCAGCGGCATGATTAACCTCTGAATAAGCATCAGCAGCCCATGAATGCATTGGAACAATTGTTATTTTATAAAAAATACCTGCTAGCATAATACTAACCGCAATTAATGAAAATTTACCGCTTACATTCATAGTCGTATAATTAAAACTGCCTGTATTAAAACTAAACAAAGCAAAACCCAAAAGAATAATACCGCCAGCTACCCCACCGGCAATAAATGTTTTCACAGCACCTTCAGCATTATAAAAATTTCTAATATTTGCCACTAAAATATAAGAAATCGTTGCCATACATTCAAATAATATTACATATAAAAAAAGATTGTTTGTTTCAAGTAACGCTAGCGCAATACCCGCCAAAAACAACATCTGTGCGATTAAAGGTCTTTCAAAACCTGTCAGAGAAACAGAGACCGCCGCCAATGTTGTAAGAAGAACAAATTCAATCAGCATTGTCGCTTTATTTAATACGAAATATGAAGAAATACTATTTAAAGACTGGCCGTTTGCTATAAAATATGCTGCCAATATAAAGGCAATTACAGCAATTGCTTTAGCTACAAAAATATTATTTCTATAAAAAATTGGAGCTATCAATCCCGCTGCTATTAATACTATAAAACTCATGACAAACCTCCAAGAAAGCTAAACGCCTGATTTGCAACATCAAAAATCGGCTGTGGATTCATTCCAAAATAAATAATTAAAAATGCAAACACAGCTAAAGCAAATTTTTCAGGAATACTCATTGAAAAATCTGCTTTTAACACTATTTCACTAGGCGCTCCGTGTACGACGCGTCTGATACTCCACACAACATATCCCGCGCTGATAATTCCGCCAAATGCTATTAACGCAATCCACCATCCGTAAGCTTTAACAGCAGAAATAATAATAGTAAGCTCACCTATAAATCCCATAGTTCCCGGAAATCCAAGAGCCGCCATACCGGCTAAAATCAATATTGTACTGACATATGGAGCATATTTCATAATTCCACCCATCTCATCCATATACCACGTATGCGTTTTATGATGTAACCATCCTGCTATTAAAAATAACGGGGAAATAACCAAAGCATGGCCTATCATTTCATATAAAGCCGCACTTAACCCGTCATAACTCATAGTTGAAATAGCCACAACCACCAATCCCATATGAGAAATGGAAGAATAAGCCACCATTCTTTTAATATGTTTTTCATAAACTGCAAGTAAACCGCCAAAAAATGTAGTCAATAATCCGAGAATTACCATCCATATTGCAAAACGAGCGGTAGTAGACGGCATTAATTCCACTGTAAATCTTATAAGCCCATAAGCACCCATTTTCAAAAGAACTCCGGCTAACAACACTGAAATAGGGCTTGGAGCTTCAACATGCGCATCAGGCAGCCACGTATGCAAAGGAAATAAAGGAAGTTTTGCCGCAAACCCCATAAACATAAGCCACCAAATCAGCATTGGAGTAGTAAGTACAGATTCTTTAATTAATGTAATATCCCAATAGCCGCTCTCTTTATACAATAATAAAAATCCAACAAACATACACATAGCAAACACATGCGTAAATAATAAAAATTTAATTGCGGCATATATTCTTCTTTCGCCTCCCCATACACCGATTAAAAAAAACATCGGAATCATCGTTAATTCCCAAAACATAAAAAACCATAAAACATTACTTGTCATAAATACACCAAAGATAGGACCGCTAAATAAAATTAAAAGACTAAAATACGCAGCCTGTTTTTTTTCATTCCAGGATGTTAAAACAACTAAAATAAGCAATGTAGATGTAAGCATAAGCATAGCTACACTTAACGCATCCACCTGCAAAGTTAATGAAAATCCAAACTCTGGAACCCTGAGATATTCCCCTAGAGGAAGAAATCCTGTAGTTTTTATATACTGTAAAATTTCCGGAGAAAAATTAAAATTTTCAGGATGTAATATCTGCCTAAGCCAGTTATAAGATATAAAAAAAAGTATTATAAACCAGCCAAGTGCAATATATTTTGTTAAATTCTGTGCATTTTTAGTTATAAAATACACCAGAATAGCTAAAAATATTGGTGCAAAAATAATATCTACCGCTATCATTTACAGCCCCTTTACAATGATTAAAATTGAAATTACAATAATCGCCACACCAATAACAAACTGCCCCATATATGTGCCTATTCTACCACTGTGACCTGATCTAAAAATTTTATAAACACCATTAGTAAAAGGAACTGTGGAATTAACTAAATAGTCAATAACATAAGTGTCAAGCCATTTTGCCGACGCTGCAATTGCATTTATAAAAATATTTTTTGAAATCCATGTAATCATAGCTTCTACAAAATACCCTTTAAATAATATCTGATGAATAATTTCCACAAAATTATGGGAAGCTATTTTATATAATAAATTTAAACCTTTTGCATAAAAACCAATCACAATTAAGAAAATGATTAGCATTGAAGTCATCATAAACGCCGTTAAACCTTTAATCTCAGGTTCCACTACATTTTTACCTACAATATAATAAACAATGTCACTTTGCCATATGGAAATGAAAAGTGTTAAAAATGCCAATATTCCAAGAGGAAGCTTTATCCAAAAAGCACTTGGTTTATGAACACTTCCATTAATATCTTCATTTCTTGGTTCACCTAAGAAAATCAATATCCAAAGTCTCGTAATATACGCAATTGATAAAAGAGCGGCAATAGTCACAAAAATTGCCGTAAATTCATTGCCGTGTGCCCAAGCATTACTTACAACCATCTCTTTCGAAAAAAATCCGCTGAACGGTGGCACTCCAGCCAATGACAAAGAACCCATTGCCATAAATAAAGCTATCCAGGGAAGTTTTTTAATAAGACCTCCCAATTTCCATGCGTCTTTTGTATGATGAGCTGCATATATAATTGCACCAGCACCTAAAAATAATAACGCTTTAAAAATAGCGTGATTAACCAAATGAAGCATTCCGCCGCCTAAACTGCCTACTCCAAGTCCGACAAATGCAATTGAAAGATGCGACATTGTGGAATAAGCCAATATTTTTTTGATTTCTTTTTGAACCAAAGCGCTGGTCGCGCCTATAAAAGCACTTAAAGCCCCAATATCAGCAACTACACAAAGAGCATCCGTATAATGATAAAAATCAAATAATCTCGCAACAATGTAAATACCGCTGTTAACCATTGTAGCGCCATGAATTAACGCTGAAACAGTGGTCGGACCTTCCATCGCATTCATAAGCCACGGATAAAGCGGAAATTGTCCGGATTTTCCTATAGCACCCACAAAAATAAAAAGTGCTGAAACTAAAGCCACTGTCTTGTTAAGATGCCCCGTATCGGCTAAATGATTTAATTCAACCAAATTAACCGTTCCTGCATAATTCAGAAGAATCGCAATAGCAGCCACTATAAAAACATCCCCGAATCTTGTATAAAGAAATGCCTGCATACCCGCATCCGCAGCCGGTTTTTTATAATACCAGAAACTAATCAAGGCATAACTGGCAAGTCCCATAAATTCCCAACCTATAAATGCACCAATTAAATCTTTTGTAATAACTAAAACAATCATACCGCCGATAAAAAACAAAACTTTGGAATAATATCTCGCTTGGTCCGGTTCTTCCCCCATATAATCATGGGCAAAATGAATATCCAAAAACCCAAGTCCCGTTGCTATTAAAAGCATTACAATAGATAAATGGTCTATATAAATACCAAACGGGATTTTTATATTGCCATAATGAATCCAGTTAATATCAAAATCGATAACAGTATTTGAATATTTTACAAATAAAACAATACTTGCCAAAAAAAGAATAAAACCAACAATTTCAGCTGTCCAAAAAGCTAAAGGCTTTTTTATTTTCCCCAATATATATGCTATTACAGCCCCGATAAAAGGCATTGTCAGTAGAATCACAACTGCATTATTCATCTTTCACCGCCTTATCTAAATTATCCGGAATAATTTCTCCGGTAATTCTATTTGCAAGAATAAATATCAAAACTCCCGCAGCAGCCTCTAATGTTGCTATAACAATAATAACATATGCAACTGCAAGACCTTTAGTTAAGCCGAAACAATATGCACCGCTTGCCAAAAGCAAAATAACCGCGTTTAAAAGCATTTCAAGTGAAAAAAGGATTTTTAAAAAATCACTTTTACTGGTAACCCCGTATAACCCTATTCCAAAAAGAATTAAAGCTGCAATTGCATTAATATAAAATTCTGCCATAGCTATTCCTTTCCATATTTTAAGGTATGAAGCATTCTAATACTTCCATACAAAATACTTGCACCTGCAACGCCCATAAATACTGTACTTAATGAATAAAAATTTGTAAATATTCTAGCTTGATCCTTTAAAGATGCAGCTTTTCCTACATAATGCATATGTGGAAGTAAAAAAGGAACAATCAATAAACCTATAATAACTATTGTAACGGTTGCAACAGCCCAAGGTCTTATTTTAAATTCAGGAAATTTTGGGCCTATCACTGTTACACCAAACAATGTTAATACAACAATTCCACCCGTATAAACAAAAATTTGGAAAAGCCCCAATAATTCTTCGCCTAAAATTATATAGTATATTCCCAGTAAAAACATCATTGAAACAAAGGCGATTATCGATGCAACAGTGTTTTTTTGCACCAAGCTCATAACCGCTAGTATGATTACAAAAGCCAATATCAAAATACTCATTTTGTTTCTCCTTCATCTTTCTTGACAGGTTTTTTATCAGTTTCAACATTATTTATATTATTATCTGCTTTTTTTTTGGCTTCTGCTTCAGCTTTTTTCTTGGCCAACATTTCGGCTTTTTTCCTGGCTTTTTCCTCTTCTTCTCTTTTTTTAGACTTTATCCATTCCTCAGGAATGTCAACTCTTACCCAAAAATTATCCAAAGCTTCGTTTGTTCCATCAGTTAACATTTCAGCATCCCCACCGCTTAAATGAATAGCCTTTTGAGGTTTTACCGGACAAACATCCTCACAAAGACCACAAAAAATACATACGCCTAAATTAACCTCCGGTATCATACTGGGTCTTTTTATAGGCAGTTTTTTCATTTTAATCGCATTAACAGGACATATTTTATCACATGCGCCACAACCAGTGCATAAATCATATCTAATTTCATGCCTTCCCCTGACAATAGGAGATTTATGAGCTGGTTTTGCGATATCTGATACGGCACTTCTTGGCTCTTTAATAGCTTTCAATACCCTTAAAATTTTTTCACTTATTTGAAATAGCATATTATACTCCTACGATATAAAGTTTGGCAAAAATAATCCAAACCAAATTTAATACTGCTAAAGGAGTGAGCCAGCTCCAACAAAATTTAAGCATTTGATCAAGCCTTAATCTCGGATTGGACGCCCTGATAGCTACTATTAAAATCGCTATTAAGATAATTTTAAAAAACAGCCACCAAAAACTATCAAAAAATATTCCCCTATATCCTCCGAAAAACAACGTAACCGCAGTGGCACTTACAACTAACATTTCAGTAAATTCTGCAATTTTAAGCAAAACATAATTAGTTCCTGAATATTCTGTATAAAGCCCATATACAATCTCCTGTTCTGCATCCGGAACATTAAAAGGAGGCTGTTCAAGAACCCCAAGCATAGCAATAAAAAAAATAATTGCTCCCGGAAGTAAAATAAGAGTTGTAAGATAAGTATTGCTTGCCATAATATCGTATAGATTCATACTTCCAAACAAAAGTGCAGGCGATAAAGCCGCTAAAAAAAACGGCGATTCCGTGGAAACCATTTGAGATAAAACTCTCATACCTCCTAAAAATGAATATTTATTATCACTTCCAAATCCTGTTAAAAAGAGTAAAAACGGCTCAACACCTATTAATACAACCAATCCTAAAACACCATACTCTGTATTCAAAATTCCTTTTCCATAATTAATTAGAGGACTCCAGGGAATTAAAATTACAGGAAGCGCAGCAACAAAAGGCACTATTATCGGTATAATATTAAATAAATAAGGATTCGCCGATTTTGGTGTAATAGATTCTTTTGTTAATAATTTAGAAATATCCCATACTGTCTGCAAACTTCCTGCAGGCCCGTTAAAATGAGGTCCTACCCTTTTATGAACTCTGGCCAATACTTTTCTTGAAAAATAAGACACAAAAAAAGCCCAAAAAAGCAAAAATAAAAATCCTGGAAAAACAAAAATATAAAAAAGTGTTGTCCATATACCCATATTCTCTCCTTATCTGTCAAGATCACCCTGACATATATTCATACTTCCATACAGAAGCGGAATATCTGAAAGAGTTTTTCCTGAAATTAATTTATCTAATACCATTGTATGATTTACGCTGGGTGCTTTGATTTTAAGCCTGTAAGGTGATGTTGATTTATCCATTGTAACCAAATGCATAAGCATTTCACCTCTTGCCCATTCCACCCTTGTCACAGCCTCACCGGCTGGCATACGTCTTGGCATTTTAACCAAATGATCTTTTTTGGGATTCATCTCTTCTGATTTAATTCCAAGTTCAATTTTTTTCATAGCCTGTTTTATTAAATCGATTGACTGTACAATTTCTTTATAAAGCATATAAAGTCTATCTTTTGCGTCTCCATTTTCACACGTTACATAATCAATATCCAAATCATCGTAAGCAGCGTAAGGTTCGTCGATTCTTACATCAATTTTAGCACCGCTTGCCCTGGCAACCGGTCCTGCTAAATAATATTCAGCTACATCTTCTAGGGAAAATATACCGTTTCCTTTTGCCCTTACACTCATAATAGGGTTTTTTATAAAAATATCTTCAATATCAAATTTTGTTTTTTCAAATTTATTAATCGCTTTATTTATTGTTTCAAACCATGACTTATAATTATTTAAAGGAAACCTGACTCCTCCAGGCTCTACACAAGCGGTTGTAATTCTGGCTCCGCTGTAATCTTCCAAAACATCAAGAAAATATTCCCTTATATCCAAATTCCACATTAAAAATGTCTGAAGCCCCATTGTTCCAAAAAATCCACCGGCAGAAACCAAATGAGATGCAATTCTTCCTGTTTCACCTAAAATTACCCTCATATATTTGGCAAAAGGCGTTATTTCTTTTCCGGCAATTTCTTCTACAGCCTGAGAATAACAAATCATAGGATTTGGATTATCCATAAAACAAATTCTCTCAACCGCTGTAATTGCACCTATAAAATCTTTTCTTTCGACTAAATTTTCTAATGCCCTCCATACATATCCGATATCAGGTTCTATTCTTTCTACCATTTCTCCGTTTGTATATACCTTCAGCCTCATAGGACCGCTTGCCGGATGGGTAGGACCCCAGTTCAAAACAGTTTTACTACTGCTTTTTTCAATTGTTTTTTCATTTGTATCAAACTCTTCGGCAAATTCTTTACTGATAGTATTAATATTTTCTATTAAATTTTTTTCATGTGCCTTCCAGTCAAAATCTTTTCTAAAAGGAAATTTTCCGTAATAATCTGGAGAAATTAAAAAATATCTTAAATTAGGATGACCGATAAATTTAACTCCGTAAGTTGAATAAGCTTCAAGTTCATGCCAATTTGCACTTGGAAATTCCGGAGTTATTGAATCAATTTCACAATTTTCAAGTTCTCTTGGCAAATCTACTTTTAACCAAATATTTCTTTTATTTTTCAAATCTTCTAAAAAATAATTCATTTCAATTTTATCTTCATCAATAAAATCCGTAGGAGAAACTGTTGAGCATGTTTTAACCCCTTCTTTTTTTAATGCTTTTACCAATGGAAGCAAATTTTCTTTATTTTTTAATTTAGTTTTTACCCATGTTTTTTTATAATCTTCAATATATTCATTTTCATAATTTTTTAAAATATCTTTTATTTTTTCCATTGCCATCCCTTAAAATTTCATTTGTTTCCAGAGACCACCTTGACTTGATGCACTTGGTTCACCTCTTTTTATTTTTTCTTTAAGATCTTCCAGCCCGGCAATTATAGCCTCCGGCCTTGGAGGACAACCTGCCACAAATACATCGGCAGGCAAAATTTCTGTCATATTTTTAATAACCGCGGGTGAATCGTTATATGGGCCTCCGTCATACGCACAGGCACCGATTGCAGCCACATATCTGGGTTCTGGCATTTGTTCATATGTCCTAAGAAGAACCGGTAAAATTTTCTTGCTAACTAAACCTGTAATAAATATTATATCAGCTTGTCTTGGAGTTGGAGTCATTATATATCCATATCTTTCCCAATCATACCTTGGCCCCATTGCAGCCTGTATCTCAAGCGAACAACAACCACTGCAAAAGTGAACAATCCAAGGAGATCTACTCCTTGCATAGTTAACAAAATCAAGAATTTTTAGCATTTCTATACTCCTTCATGCTAATCGTAATAGCTGAAAATAATAATATTCCAAAAACTAGCGCCCATTTTAAAGAATCAGCATTATTTGCAAAAACAAACAGTGAAAAAAATAACCCCGCCATATCAAAAACAATAAATGCAATTGCAAAAATAAAATAATTAAAATTAGCTTTGCCCGGCACTTTGGAACTTGGCGAAAGACCACATTCAAAATGATCATTTTTTATTTCCCCCGGATTATACGGAGCAATCATAATCCCTATAAAATATAACAGTAATATTCCGGCTAAAATACCGGAACCATACATTAAAATGATTTTCATAAACACTCCTTTTTAAAAATTATCAAATTTTAAAAAAAATATAACCTAATATACCTAATTATATATTAATATTATAATAATATTTGTTTTTTAGAAACTTTTTATAAAAAAATTGTTACATAACGTAATGAATATTAGTTCAATTAACATTTAAACCCCAATTCTTTGTCTTCGTCAAAGGCGTTTTCTTTTTCTTTTTTTATTTCTTCTATAAAATCCGATATTTTAAACACGGGTTTTTTTCTTAAAGCCACTTTTAATGCACAGTTTTTTATAACCAATTCTATTTGTGCACCTGTTAATTCAAAAGATGCCAATTTTTTTACATTAAAATATTCTTCATACTGGGCATTTTTAGGAAGTTTTATCTCCCATAATCTAAGTCTTTGTTTAAATTTCGGTTTTTCAAACTTAATTTTTTTATCAAATCTTCTGGAAAATGCCTTGTCCAGTGTTTCAAGCAAATTTGTAGTAGCAATTAAAATTCCGTCAAATTTTTCGAACTGTTCCAAAAAAATATTTTGCATTTGATTGTGCATTTTATCCGCACTGCCAAAAGTTGCGGTCATTCTGGTGCTTAAAAACTGATCAGCCTCATTCAGCAAAAGGACAGGTTTATTTTTTAATTTCTCCGAAATATCATAATATTCATCAAATATTTTTCTGACATTTTTTTCACTTTCACCTACATACATAGAAAGAATTTTGCTGGCATCCAAAGATAAAATAACTTTTTTGAGCTCTTTTGCAATAGAATAAGCCGTTATTGTTTTTCCCGTACCCGGAGGACCGTAAAAAATAATTTTCCCGCTTATATTGTTATTTTGTTTTACCCCCCATTTTTTAAGTAAACCAGTTACTTTTTTATTTGACTGCTTTAAAATTAAATCAATATTTTCTTTTGTCTTTTCAGGCAGTACTATATCCTTTAAATTTATTTTAGGCTCTACAAAATCAAAAATAGTATCTTTAACAATAAGTTCAACTTTATGTTTTTTTCTGGGATAAATCAATTCATTAAGTATTTCTTCGCTTAAAAAAAAGATTTTATTATATCCTCCAAAAGCCCCGATTAATTCATCATAATCAAAGATACCGCCTCCTACAAGTTTTGAATTATCGTCAAACAGACTTCTGTTTTTAATTCTGTCTATTTCATCATTACTTATTAATTTAAGAAGATAATTAAGCTCCCTTGCATTTTCATTTGTAGACGTGTATTCTTCTTTTAATAACGCCAGGAATAAAATTTCTTCTTTTTCATTTAATTTATTTTCTTTTATAAAGTTTAAAACAGGCAAATCTATATCTGTTTTTTTAATTCTTTCATTAATTGTGCTCTCAATTACATTAAGTTTGCTTTGTAATCTTTTAATAGACGAAGATTTATATGAATAATCGTTTTTAAGATTTGCCATTTCGGCATATATCTCTATTCTTAAAAATTCATCCTGCAAATATTCCAGATGATCCGCATAAGGCTTATTATCAGGCATCACAAGTTCAAGAGAACCTTTTTCAACAAGTTTTAAAAAAGCAACAGACAAAGAAACAGAACTGTTGAAAATCTCCAAAATACTTAAATCATTTGTTTTTACGCCTATTGAACTGTATACCACCCATCCTTCGTTAATTAAACGGATAACATTCTCTATTTTTTCCAATGCTTTTAACTTATCACTATTAAAAATTTCCTGTAAAATATCGCTTACTTTTATATCCTCTATACCGTTTATATATTTTTTAAGCATAAACTGCAATATTTTTATTTCTTCATCATTTATATTTAAAATATTATAAATTTCTATTGTTTTTGGATTACTTAAAAACTGCTTTATATTTTTGATCAAGCATACTCCTTTTATTTATATATTATAATTTTATCAAAAAAGGAAAATTTATGCAGTTTTTATATTATCCGAACACTTTTCCTACAATTACTTTAAAAGAAAATGAGCATAAATATCTTTTTAAAGTAAGAAGAACAGACAAAAACGAATTAGTTAAAATCAGAAATTTAAAAGACGATTATCTTTATATATATGACATTAATACAATCAACAGAAAAGAAGCTGTTTTAACATTAAAAAATAAAATCTTAAAGCCAAATAAACCACACATATTTTTACATCTTGCATGGTGTATTATAGAGCCCAAAAATATAGAAAAAACACTGCCTGTGCTTAATGAAATCGGAGCAAGCAAAATCAGTTTCATATATTGTGACTATTCTCAAAAAAATTTTAAATTAAATTTGAAAAGAATAGAAAAAATTTTGATAAATTCATGCCAGCAGTGCGGAAGAAGCGATTTAATGCAAATAGAAACAGTTGATTCAAGTAAAGATTTTTTTGAAAAATATAAAAAATTCAGTGTTTTAAACTTTAACGGAAAAGAAATAACCTCAACCGATATAACCCAACCCGTTTTAATAGGACCGGAAGGCGGATTTAGCAAAAACGAAGAAAATAATTTCAATGAAATTTATAAATTAAAAGGTTTTATATTAAGAAGTGAAAGTGCAACATGCGCAATTGCAAGTAAAATTTTACTCTAATGTTTTCAAGACTGTTTTTGCTAGTTTCAACGCTTTAGATCTATGAGATATTTTTTGTTTTATATCATCATCAAGTTCTCCCAATGTTTTATCAAAACCTGTCGGAATAAACATTGGATCATATCCAAAACCTTTATTGCCTCTGGCTTCATCTATTACTTCTCCGTACATAAATCCATGTGTTGTAAATATTCCATAAGGAGTGGCAATTGCAATTGCGGCTGTATAAAAAGCAGGAGTTTTTTTTATCTTTCTTTTTTTTAGTTCATTTATTAATTTATTTAAATTATCCCTGTCACTCGCTCCTTCACCGGCAAACCTGGCAGAATAAATTCCCGGCGCTCCGCCAAGGGCCGGGACGCTTATTCCACTGTCATCAGAAATAACAATATATCCCGGAAGCTTTTCAGACACAGCTTTTGCTTTAATAATTGCATTTTCTTTAAAACTTTTTCCGTTTTCTTCTATTTCAAAAGGTTTGATTAAATCTGTATAAGGAATTATCTCGTAATTTTTTAAGATTTTTTTTATTTCCTTAATCTTTCCTTTGTTTGAACTGGCAATAATTATTTTCATTTTATTCCTTATTTTTCAATAATAATTTTATAACCATTAAAAGTTTTTTTAATAAAAATTTCTTTTCCACCATGATACTTATAATTATCCGAAATATAATCTTCATACATATCTATTCTAAAAATTTTTTTATCTTCCATATTTTGATAAGGGATTATATTAATATTTTTAAAATAAATTTTTACTTTTTGATATTTTTTGTTTTGAAAAACTATTTTTTTATATTCTAAAAATTTTTCTAAATTATTCCCATTATAATATCTAAAATTTTTACTATAAAAAGTTTTATATTTTTCAAACTTATTATCTTTCCAAGCAGCCCTCCATCTGTAAATAAAAGCCAAAATATTAGATATTTCTTTTTTTGTAGCTTTCAGGGGATTTGCATTATTTATTAAAAGATATGTATTTTGATAATTTATTAATTTTTTTAAATAAATCAAATCTGAATTATTCAAAACAATGCATCCTTTTGATAAATCAGGCCTTTTTTCCCCATCAAGAGGCTTACCGTGTATCCATATGCCATGACCGTCTCTATCATTTATTTTATCATATAGATCAGGATAGCTTGTTTCAAACGCAAAAGGGCCGTAAAAATTATCCACATTATTTAAAATGGCATTTAATTTATAAACACCGATAGGAGTTCTTAAATCTCCTTCTTTTTCTTTATCTCCGAGTTTCCCCACAATAACATTAAATGTTTTAACATATTTAAATTTTCCTTTATCGACTAAATAAACGGATAATGTCCTGTCTACTTTATTACAAAAAAGAATATTCTTTTTATCTTCAAAATAACCGAAGCTGACATCAACATTTTTTAATTTATCTAGCCAAAAAGACGGCGTCTGAATGGATTTTTCTAAAATACTTTTTACTTTATTTATACCTTCATATCTGTAAGTATCGTATAAATTTGAAGCGTTTAACATTACAACAGTTAAAAATAGTATTATTTTTCTCATAGCCCACTTTTTTAGATGAAATTATATCAAAGGTTTCGGAGGGGAAAAATAATACCCCTGCGAATAATCAATTCCTATTTTTTTAACGCATTCATATATCTCTTTATTCGCAACATATTCTGCAATTGTAGCAATATTTCTTTTTTTTGCAAATTCATTTATAGAAGCAACCAAATCATATGCCATTTTATCTGTTAAAATATCTTTTATCAAACTTCCGTCTATTTTTATTCCGTCAATATTAAATCTAAAAATATTAGCAAAATTGGAAAAACCACTGCCAAAATCATCTATTAAAAACGTAACGCCTTTTCCTTTTAAAAATTTAACAAAATTCAATACGTCTTTATTATTTGTTAAATCTTCATTTTCCAACAATTCAAATGATATGTTCTTTTTAAAATGAGGCCTTTTAAGCTTTTTTAATATAAATTGCTTCGTTTCTTTATCTTCAAAATCAAGAGAATCCAGATTAATAGAAACGTTAAACTGTTTTTGAAATAATTTTTTACAAACTTTATCTATTATTATTCTCGTTATCTTAGGATAAACATTGGCTTTTTTGGAAAGTTCTAAAAATTTATCCGGAGAATAAATAATTCCTTTTTCATCTTTCATTCTGACTAACGATTCATATTTAAAAATTTTTCCCGTTTTATTATCAACAATAGGCTGATAATAGATAATAAACAAATCTTTTTCAATAGCATTTGAAATTTTAGTAAGCATATCAATATTTTGCTGCATTTTTGAAACTTCATTTTCTATATCGCGATAAAAAACACATTCTTTTCTTTTTTTCTTTGCAAAATCTGTTGCCATATCTGCTGTCAAAATATAATTTTCTTTATAACTTATACCACATCTAAATGAAATAGTTAATTCATGATGATTAATTTTATAATTTTTACGAATATTATCCATAAAATTTTTTACAAAAATCCTATTTTCTTCTGCATCCGTCGTATCTAAAAAAAATGCAAATTCATCAACAGACAAATGGTATATTTTTTGTTTTTGCTTTTTTAATTCCTTGGCAACTTCATATATAAGCAAATTACCAATATCAAATCCAAATGTATCATTTATAATTTTAAAATCATTTATATTTAAAATAACCAAAGGTTTTTTAATGGTCTTTATATCTTCTTCCAGTTTAAATCTGTTGGGAAGTTCTGTTAACCGGTTGTAATAAAATCTATCCAACATTTTTTGTCTATAAAATATTATTTTTTGAATTGCATAATTGATTTTATTTTTTAAATTTTCAAATTCTTCAAAATACATTTTAGCGTTTACTAACTTATATTTTCCTTTAGAAATATTTTTTTCAAAAAAGCTGTTCAATACACCAATATTCTTTCTAATATATTGCATATTTTTCATATAACTGCTTAACGTAAAAACTAATGCACCAAACAAAATAGCAAGCACAATTATAATAATTTTAAAATATTGTTTTTCAACCTTTTTAATGGGCATTTCAATTTTCATAACACCTAAAATTTTTTCATGGTTAATTTTATTCATCAAAGGAATTTTTTGTGGACGGGCAGACGAATATGTATGACATTTCATACAGCTTTGTTGAGATTTTATCGGTTTGTATAAAATAAAATTATTATTTTTTAATTCCCAAAATCCACTTTTACCGTCTATTTTTTGTAAATATTTTAAAAATTCACTTTTTTGATGGAGAAAAGACAAAATTTCTATATTTATATCTGTGGATTTATTAAAATGATTAATAAGGGTTTGAAAAGGAATATGCTTATGGTTCATCTGCATTATCCTTGAAACCGAAATCTCTTTATATATTATTTCCGCCGTATATTTTTGATTTTGTATAAGAATATTATAAAAATTGATAAATAATAAAAATAAAGCGGTAATCGCAATTAACAAAGACACGACTGTCACTTTTAAAAACCTATTAAAGATATTTGGCATAAAACCACCTTTATAAAATACGTTTCTAATTATACAATAAAAAAGACGGTTAAATCTCTTCTAATCCATATTTAATATGCTCATCTTTTTTATTTTTTGAAATTAAATATCTCCAATAAAGAATCGGAATTACCACTACCGAAAGAACGGTTGAAGCAAAAACACCGAAAATAAGAGATACCGCAAGCCCCTGCCAAACCGGATCAAGCACAATAACAAACGAAGCCAAAATAATAGCAAGCGCCGTTAGAACAATAGGCCTGAACCTTGTGGCAGCCGCTTCAATTACCGCTTCATTTATACTTCTTCCGCTATCAATTAAGTCATTTGTAAAATCTATTAATAAAAGCGAATTTCTGACAACAATACCGGCCAGGGCGATAAAACCTATCATACTGGTAGCCGTAAAATATGTTTTAGAATGAAAAAAAGCCAAAGTTATCCAGT
This sequence comes from uncultured Nautiliales bacterium, assembly GCA_964410645.1. Classification (GTDB taxonomy): domain Bacteria; phylum Campylobacterota; class Campylobacteria; order Campylobacterales; family Nautiliaceae; genus JALTBU01. The sequence continues at coordinate 11,936 of CAYPHV010000012.1, read as the reverse complement.
TCATAATAGCATGTCCTGGAAGAACGCCTATAAATGTAAGAGGAACCGCTGCAAGCACAATCCTTGGAATTCTAAAATTTTTATAATAGGCAACCATCAGTAAATAAATAAGTAATATCGCTATTACAAAAGCTTCTCCGAGATCTCTGAAAACATTAAATGTAAGTTCCCATTCTCCTCCCCATATTAAATCATATTTCTTACCTGTTTTAAGATTAACCGCCTGTAAATTTAATCTCGGGTTTCCGTTATACATAATTTTATACCCGGGGATTCCTTTATCTTTAAGCGTAAAGAAAATATGTAAAAGCGCATAAATACTTCCCCTTTTGTTCATTTCACCCGTAACCATTACCATAGGGCGTAAATCTTTGCTCGTAATCATTCCGTCATATTTGACAGGCTCAATTTTTACAACTTCTTTTAAAGGCACCAGTCTATGAGTCGTCATAGACATAAGTTTTATTTGATTAAACGCTTTAAGATTATTCCTGTATTTTTTAGAAAATCTGACAAAAATATTAACCTGTTCTTTTTCACTCGGGATATGTGCCACACTTATTACCGCACCCCTTATACCCATTCCAAGAATTTTCGCTATTTGATCGGTACTTATCCCAAGAAGAGCGGCTTTTTCTTTATCGGGAATAATTTTATATTTAATAATCTGTCTGTCTCTCATTATGTCAATATCAACAACTTTTTTAGTATGTTTATATAAATTTTCTATATAATCGGCGAGTTTAAGTCTTCCTTCATTATCTCCCCCAAAAACCTGCATCAAAAGAGTTGCCATTACAGGCGGTCCCGGAGGATCCTGTACCAATTTTATATTAGCACCATACATTGAACACTGCTTTTGTATAACAGGTCTAAGCCTGCTCACTATATCAATGGAACTTTCGGCCCTGTCTTTTTCTTTAGGAAAGAGATTCACTCTTATTTCTCCGTAATTTTCGCCCTGTTTCATAGAACTTCCCCTGAGAAGCCCATTAAAATCAACAACTCCACTTATTCCGACAAACTGCTCAAAATCATGTATTTCTGGCTCTTTTGTCAAAACATTTGAAATACAGTTACTGACTTTCTTTGTAGAATTTATATTACTGCCCTTTGGCAAATCAATCGTTATATTAAACGTATTTTTATTGGCACCCGGAAGCATCTTAAAAAGAACTATTTTATATATCGGCAAAATAAGAGAACCCGCCAACAATAAAATCAATATTGTAAAAAATATTATCCTTTTTGGCGTCGATGTAATAAGCGGATTAATTATTTTATAAAAAAAGCCGTATGTTTTTGTCTGTCTAATATCAAATTTTTCTTTTGTTTGATTATCGTGCTTAGGCAAAAATTTAACCGCAGCCCATGGGACAAACATATACGCTATAACAAGAGAAGATATCATAGCGAGAGGCACATTAAAAGGAATTGGCCTCATATAAGGACCCATCATACCGGTTACAAAAAACATCGGAATAAAAGCTAAAATAATAGCAAGCGTAGCTATATTAGTAGGATTTCCTATTTCATTTGTAGCCACAATAGCCGCATATTCCCTTTTTTTATCGCCTATGGAAAAATGCCTGTGTATATTTTCTATTACAATAATAGCACTGTCCACTAAAAGACCCAAAGCCAGAATAAGTGCGAAAAGCGTGATTCTGTTGATACTCTGACCCGCCAGCATTCCGATAAATAATGTTACAGCCAAAATCAAAGGAACAGTAACGGCAACGATTAAAGCTTCCCTCCATCCGAGTACAAAAATAAGCAAAAGAACAATAATTCCTAGTGAAATAAATAAGTGATCAATCAATTCGTTTACCGCATGATTTGCCTTGTATCCGTCATTTCTTGTTACAAATATTTTTACACCCTGAGGAAGATTTTTTTGAAGCTGTTTTGCTTTTTTTATTATATCCCGCGCTACAAATACCGTATTAGTCCCTTTTTTCTTACCTATAAAAACAGTTACCTGATTAAGCTTTTTTAATACAGGATACTTATTTATTTTTTTATTATCAACCAATTTATCAGAATAAAAAGCCTTTCCCGCTGTAAAATATGTCTGATGTTTATGCTGATAATCTGTTCCGTCAACAACTTTTGCAATGTCTTTTATATAAACCGGCCTTCCTTTGTAATCTGCAATTATTAAATTCTTAACATCTTTTACCGAACGGATAAATCCGTCAAATTCCAACGGAATAGAATATTTTTTATTATCGGCCCCACCCAAAGGATAATCTGCATTAGCACCTTTAAGCGCCATGGCAATCTGGCCTAAAGAAAGATGAAAAGCGGCAAGTTTTTGAGGATTAACAATTATGTTAAACTGTCTTTTATGCCCACCTTTTATCCCTATAATACTTACTCCTTTAACAGCGGCCAAAGGAGAAATCAGTCTTTGGGCAATTCTGTATAATTGATAATCATTATATTTTTTACTTGAAACAGCCAACGTAACAATAGGCACTTCGTCAATATCAACCGGTTTTATAAGAGGCGGCATCACACCTTTGGGAAGTTTATTCATATTCTGCATAACCCTGTCACAAAGTTTGGCCATACTTCTTACTTTATCCTGTCCGATTTTAAATCTGACAGTAACCATACCGGCACTATTCATCGCCATACCGTACACATGCTTCACACCGCTCATCGCTTTTAAAATTCTTTCAAGCGGAGAAACTATAATATTCTGGACTTCCCTGCTGCTGGCTCCCGGATACATAACCATTACATTGGCAACAGGCACATGAATCTGAGGATTTTCTTCTCTTGGAGTAAACATTATGGCAATAATACCCATCAAAATTAAAGCAACGGCAATAACAGGAGTTAATGGATTTTTTAAAAACATACGGGCTAATTTTCCGGCACTGTTAAGTTTTAATTCTTCTTCTATATGGCTTAATTCTTCTTCTCTTTTTTCTGTTTTATTTTCTAAATCTTTTATTTCTTTTTCTATTTTTTTTATTTCATTAATATCACAAAAATTATTTTTCTTTTGAATTAGTTCTTCTTTTTTTTTCTTAATTAACTCTTGTAATTTTCTAAGTTTCTCCATTATTTCTCCTATAATTTTTGTCCGTCTTCAAGATTTGCCGGAGGATATAAAATAACTTTTTGTCCGTTTTTTATACCTGTAACGGCGATACTGCCTTTAACTTCGGCAGCCTGTTTAACAGATACGAATTTAGCCTGTCCGTTATTATCCACAAAAACACCTACGATTCCGCTTCTTGCGGTTAAAGAAGCAAAAGGCACCAAAACAGCTTCTTTTTTACCTAGAATTATTTTAGCTTTCGCATACATTCCCGGAAGAAGATTTTTTGTATTTTTAAACGTATATTTAATTACAAAAGAATGTGTAGCCGGGTCTGCACTTGGAATAATAGTTGTAATTTTCGCCTTTTTATATTTTTTAATGGCGGGAATATAGATGTTAACAGGCATTCCGATTTTTATTTTGTCAATATCGTTTTCTTTTACAAAAGAACTGGCTTTAATAGATTTTAAATCACTTAGAACCAGCACAGGATATCCGGGCAAAGCCATTTCAGCCACTTTTTTCATTTTTCTGGTAACAACTCCGTTAATAGGTGAAAGCACTTTTGAATATTTAAGCTGTGCCTTTGCCCTTTCAACTCCCGCTCTTGCCTGAGATAGCATTCCTTTGGCCATATCAACCTGCTTTTTTCTGATATTCATATTCAATTGCATTTTTTCATAGTCTCTTTTACTAACGGCTCCGTTTTTATATAAATTTTTAAACCTCAAATAATCTTTTTTTGCATCGCAATAAGCCATTTGCGCCATTAAAACAGCACTTTTAGCCTGAAGAAGTGCACCGTTTGCCTGATTTAGCATAGAATAAATATCCGAAGGGTCCACAACAAACAAAAGTTCTCCTTTTTTTACCACATCTCCTTCTTCAACCGGCATTTTTTTTATATATCCCATAAGCCTTGTCGCAACCATAATCTGATTTTTTGAATATATATTTGCCACATATGTTTCGGTAACATTAATTAACTGTTTTTTTGCCGTTGCAAATTGATATGCAAATACCGATACGACTGATAAAATTATTGCTAATATTTTTTTCATTTACTCTCCTTTAGCATTTCTCCGATTGACTTTTTAAGCTCAGCCGCAGCCAAAGCTTCATCGTATTTGGCTTTAATAAGTTCAGCTCTTGCTTTTCTGGAATCTGCTTCTTTCATCAGTAAAATTGTAAAATTAATCATACCCTGTTTATACATATACGTATATTTTTTAAGTATTTCTTCCGCCAATTCCTTATTGATTTCTTTTTCTTTAACCAAAGCGTATTTTGTTTTAAAATTCAAATACTTTTGTTTTACATCAAGCGCAATTCCTTTTTTCATATATCGATAATAAAGATTTGTCTGCATCGCTTCAATTTTACTTTTTTCTATATCCGCATCTTCCGATTTATCGAATATACTCCATTTAAGCTTAGCCGCCAATAAATAATAATCTTTTTTATCCGACAGAGTTAAATGATTGTCATTAAAACCGTATTCCAGATGCGCCCCTATCACAGGATATTTTGCACTTTCTTCAAATTTTATTTTTTTCTGCAAAGTTTTTACGTTTTTGTGCATCCATTTTAAATCGCTTCTGTGTGCCAATGCTGTTTCTACAAGTTCTTTTAATGTTTTTTTAGGCGGACAGATGACTTCAAAATCTTTTACACCGTCTATTGTATAATCGCCGCTTAAAAACTGTAAATAACTCAACGCCAGCTGATATTTATTTTTGGCGTTAATAAGCATTGCGTCAACCGTATTATCTCTTTTTTGAGCCTGTAACAGATCTATTTTTGTAGCCATCCCCTCTTTATAAAATTCTTTTATCGTTTTTACAAAAGAAACGGTGGTTTTTTTAGCCGTTTTCAAGGCATCAATAAAATATTTTGCCGCCACTGATCCGTTATAGGCTTTTAACACCTCAATCGCCAAAGCTTTTTTATCGTGCGAATATTTGAATTTATCTGCCTGAATTTGAAGTTTTGCCATTTCTTTTGCATATTTTAATTTAAAACCGGTAAAAATTGGAACTTCATAGACTAAATTTGTTTTAAAATTACTTCTAGGTTTTGGATGATTCAAATCTTTAGGCTGAATTGATAAAACCTGATTCCCGCTTACACTTCCGTTCATAAGACCTGGCATATTCGCCAAAAAATCACTAAATCCAAAATCCGCAAATGTAGCTTCCCTGCTTTCTAATTTCATTCCAAATACATACAGAGGGTCATTACTTTTACTTATCTGTTCTCCAAACACAAGCTTTCCAAAATCATATCCTTTGGCTTTTTTATAATCCGCCCTTGCTTTATTAATATTAAGTTTTTTTGCTTTTAACTGCAAATTATTATTTAATGTTTCATTAAGCACAGTATTAAAACTAACACTTTTTGCCATTAATAAAGACAAAGAAACGGACAGTATCAAAAATTTTTTCATACTGTTCCCTTTAATTTATAATTTGATGAATTTTACCAAAGAATTTCAATTTTTTTGAAGATATAAGAAAAAATTATAGGAGAAAAAAAGTATTATTTTTTTCTGCTCATCCTTTTTCTTTCAGTAGGATCAAGATATTTTTTTCTAATTCTTATAGATATCGGGGTAACTTCCAAAAGTTCGTCATCTTCTATCCATTCAAGCGCTTTTTCAAGTGTCATCTGAACAGGAGGGACCAATTTTATAGCTTCATCGGCTCCGCTTGATCTAACGTTTGTAAGATTTTTTCCTTTAATAGGATTGACATCAAGATCATTGCCTCTTGAATGCTCCCCTATTATCATTCCATGATAAACTTTATCGGTAGGTTTTATAAACATTCTGCCTCTGTCTTGAAGATTAAATATTGCATATCCGACCGCAACACCTTTTTCCATAGAAACCAACGCTCCGTTTTTTCTGACAAAAGGTTTGGTGGTAGCGGGACGAAACGTCAAAAAGCTGGAGTTTAATATTCCTTCTCCTTTTGTGTCTGTCATAAATTCGCTTCTATATCCTATAAGACCGCGCGCCGGCATTTCAAATTCCATTCTTGTACTTCCGTCACTTAAAGGCATCATATTCTTCATAACCGCACCACGGGTTCCGAGTTTTTCTATTACAGTTCCACTGTATTCATTTGGAACATCCGCAACCACATATTCATAAGGTTCGAGTTTTACCCCGTTTTCCACTTTTATAATAACTTCGGGACGTGAAAGAGAAAATTCAAAATCTTCTCTTCTTAAATTTTCGGCCAAAATTGCTATTTGAAGTTCGCCTCTTCCGCTTACTTTAAATTTTCCTTCTCCGAGTTCTTCTATTTTCATAGCAACATTTGTTCTCATTTCTTTAATTAATCTTTCTTTAATCTTGACTGCCGTTACATTCTTTCCTTCAGTTCCTGCCAAAGGCGAATCGTTTACACTTAGAATTACACTGATAGTCGGCTCTTCTATATGAAGCGCGTCAAGAGGTATCGGATTGTTTTTATCCGCAATAGTGTCACCCACATTAAGAGCTTCAAATCCTGCCACTGCAACTATATCCCCTGCTTTTGCTTCTTCAATTTCTATTCTGTCGAGACCTAAAAATCCCAATAATTTGGTAATTCTGCCGTTTATCTTACTGCCGTCGGCTTTTATAAGGGTTACCTGATCGCCTTTTTTGACAGTTCCGTTAAATATTCTGGAAATTCCTATTCTTCCCACATAATTATCATAATCAAGCGTAAAAACCTGCATTTGAAGAGATTTATTAACATTTCCGGCAGGAGAAGGAATATATTTTATAATAGCTTCAAACACGGGAACCATATTATCATTATTGTCTTCGAGCTCCCATTTTGCAATACCGTCTCTAGCCGCCGCATAAATTACAGGAAAATCCAGTTGATCTTCTGTTGCACCCATACTTACAAACAAATCAAACACTTCATCTACAACCCTGTCCGGTTCTGCTGCGCTTTTATCTATTTTATTTACTACTAAAATAGGTTTAAGCCCAAGTGCTAACGCCTTTTTTACAACAAATTTTGTTTGAGGCATAACTCCTTCCTGAGCATCTACCAAAAGCAACACTCCGTCTACCATTTTCAAAACCCTCTCGACTTCTCCTCCAAAATCACTGTGTCCCGGGGTATCGATAATATTAATTTTAAATTCATTCCATTTTAAAGCGGTATTTTTAGAAAGAATCGTAATTCCTCTCTCTTTTTCAAGTTCATTTGAATCCATTACCCTTTCACCCAGATCTTTTCTTTCATCCAAAGTGTGAGACTGTTTTAAAAGTTCATCCACCAATGTTGTTTTGCCATGGTCAACATGAGCGATAACTGCTATATTTCTAATATTTTTCATTAATTGCCTTTAAAAAATTTTCGAAATTATATCATAGAAATAAAATAAAACGGAATATTATTTGCTTATAAATTGGAAAAAGGGCGTTTGTGAAAATAAATGAAAGCAATTTATTAGATTTGTTATTACCTAAAAATGAAAAAAAACCAAAAAAAATAGATTTTTTAATTGAACTGCTAAGTAAAATAAACAACAAGCAAACAATTAAAGAATTAATTGGTAATTCAAATCTACCGCAAAAAGAAAAAAATATACTTTTAAAAAAATTCAATATACCTTTATATAATATAAATTCGAATTTTAAATTGAAAACAGAGTCTAAAGACAAATTACCCATAAAGTTTAAAAACAACCCTTTAAAAAAAATAATTTCCAAAAAAACAGATATTAATCCGGATACACAGGAACATATTTTGGCACAGTTACTCTCGCATACCGACATAAACAGCAGCAAAGAAATAAAAAAAATCGAAGAAAAAATTAAAACAACCCCTGTAAAAGTTCAGGCTAAATTAGTAAAAGAGATAAAAACCGCCCTTATATTAAAAAAATTTCCAAAAATTTCCAAAATCATTAATACAAAAGAATTTCAAAATGTAAAATCTTTGGAAGAAATATTAAAACTTTCAGAAAAATTGAAATTAAATTTGGTAAAAATCGCTTTTTCACAAATTGATCAAAAAAATATTTCACCAAACAAATTTCATATTTTACCCATATTAAACGATCCTGTGTTATCTAAAAAAAGCAGGTTTAAACCTATTTTGGAAAAACACGGACAAAACAATATAAAATTTGAGCCCAAAATATCCATAAATCAATATCAAAAAAACAAAAATATAAAAACACACATATCGTTAAAAGATTTGATTGAAGCAAATAATATCGACAAACCAAACATTCACAGTAAACATAAAAAAAATATAAATTTTTCATCTTTTCAAGTAAACAATCTAAAACAAAAAATAATAAATTCAAAACAAACATTAAAACATTTTGCCCAGAATTTAAAAGATGCTTTAGAAAATTATAAACCTCCCATTTCCAAATTGACACTGGAACTTCATCCAAAAGAGCTTGGAAAGGTGGATGTTATAATCAAGCAAAGAGGAGAGAATCTCCAGGTCCAAATTGCTTCTAACAATCAAACGACAATTAATTTTTTAACTTCCACACAGCAGGAGTTAAAATCAAACCTGGTAAATATGGGATTTACCAACATAAATATGGATTTTAATTCGAATAAACAAAACCAAAAAAATAAAGACCAAAAAAATCATTCCAATTATTCGGGCCCACACGAAGAAAAAGAAGAATTGGTAATCGATTTTTCATATAAATACGCATAAGGAGTAAAAATGCCTATAAATTCAATAAATTCAAATACAAAAACACCGCCTTCAAACGATTTGGTGTTTAATCCAAAATCACAGCTGGATAAAGATGCTTTTTTAAAACTGTTCTTGCAGGAGCTTAAAATGCAGGATCCAACCAGTCCAATGAACACAGATAAAATGCTTGATCAAACCTCATCTTTAAGCACTCTGGAAATGAACAATAATATGCAAAAAACATTAAACAATTTGGCAACATCCCTGACACAATCGCAGGGGTTGAGCACTATAAACGCCATAGGAAAAATGGCTGATACAGGAAACAGATATATTGATGTGACAGACAAGGACAAATCAAAGAATTTTGATCTTTATTTCGGAGATAATATACAAAGCGGAGAACTGACCATAAAAGACAAACAGGGAAACATTATAAAATCAATTCCTTTAAACGCGCATAAAAAGGGAGTTTTAAGTTTTGACTGGGATTTAAAAAACAGTGACGGAAAAAGAGTAAAAAGCGATACCTATGAAGTAAGCGCAAAATACACTTCTACGGACAACACAACCCATCAGACAGCACTAGGGGCATATCCGATTGAATCTGTAAGATTCGAAAAAGGGAAAGCTTACGCAAGACTTGGAAACAATTATATTCCGTTTAATCAAATAAAAGAAATTTACGAATGGCAGGGATAAAAAATGACAACTTCGTTCTATAACGGAATTACAGGGCTTAAAAGTTTTCAAAACGGTATTAATATATGGGGAGACAATATTTCAAACATTAATACACCGGCCTTTAAAGAAAGCATTCCTGAATTTGCAACTCTATTTTCACAAGCCGTATCTTCCAGCCCTGTAAGTTCGGATATAGGACTTGGAAGTTATTTTGATTCAAGTGCAAAAAATTTACAAAAGGGAAGTTTAATAGGCACAGACAATCCTTTTGATATTGCGCTTGATAATAACGGGTGGTTTCAGGTTACAAAAGAAAAAAAAGGTTATTACACAAGAAACGGAACATTTACAAGGGATAAAAACGGCTTTCTAACAGGAAATGGAGCTTATTTAACAGTGGCAAACGCAAACAATCTGCAAAAAACAGCAAACGGATATACGATAAATACATCGGTAAACACTGACAATTTAATTGATACGGGTTCTTTTTCCCCTATTTCTCTGCCTAATAATGTTACTTTACCGGCCATCCCGACAACAGAAATTAAGATAAAAGCAAATCTCGATAATGCCCAAAAATTACTAAATCCCAAAAATGCTACAAAAGATTTATATTTTTCCGCTTTATACGACAAATCGGGAAATGAACTGGGAATGAATGAAAACCAGTCTTTTGCCTATACTTTGGGAGATAAAATAACATATAAAAACAGTTTATTTAAAAAAGAAATATGTATTAATGATGATAAAAAAGACGGAAAAGATTTAATATACGATTTTTCTGTAAATGGAAAAAATATAAATGCCACTATTCCAGACGGCAGCACAAAAAAAGACATCATAAACATATTGGCAAACAAATTACAAGCCAACGGTATAAACTATGAAACCACAGATAATTCCATTATAATAGAATCTCCTGATAATTTAACCATAAAATCCAATAATACATTGGTAAACAGCGCCTCCGGGGTTAAATTCACTTATAAAGACAAGCCTTCGAATGATTATGAATTTAATACAATGCAAAATTTGGCAGATAATTTGAAAAAAGCCTTAAATACGATCTATCCCAATGCTTCAACCTCTGTTGAAAACGGAAAAATAGCAATTCAGAATAACGGTAAAAACACTATAATCTCACAAATACTGCCTACGGACAATACAAATAAACTTTTTATACAAAATTTAGAACCGCTCACACATTCCATATCTCCAGATTCCAAACTGGACTCTTTTAAATTCGGGGCCAATATAAAAAGCTTTGGGGGATATATATATGAAAAAGACGGCAGCAAAGATACTGTGTCATTTAACTTCGCAAAAAAAGAAATTGTAGCAGACAATACCATATGGCAAGCCGTTATCAATACAATAAAAAACAATAAAACCCTTTCTACACAAACGCAGGATTTTACTTTTAATAAAAACGGTTTTTTACTTTCGCCAAAATCAATTGAATTAAAAAGTCCTCCGATAAAAATTAATACCGATTTATCGTCTTTTGTAGGAACTGGTGAAAATATTTCTTATTCTTACACTCAAAACGGTACAAGCGAAGGCTCTTTACAACAATATGCAATAGACAAAAACGGAAATATTTTTGCAAATTTTTCAAACGGCAAATCTGTTAAACTGGCCACAATACCTGTTTATCATTTCAGGAATGACCAGGGATTAAAAAGTATCGGGGACAGCTTATTCAAACAGACAGACAATTCAAATAAAGCATTTCTTTATGAAAACGGAAAATATATTCCGGGTGCAGAAATACATTCCCACACTTTAGAATCTTCAAATGTAAATTTTGCCCAGGCTATGACTGAGCTTATAATAAATCAAAAAGCTTTTTCCGCTGCGGCAAAAACAGTTACCACAAGTGACCAGATGATACAAAAAGCAATTAATATGAAAAAATAAAAGGAATGAAAATTGCTTAAATATAAAAAGCCCAAAAAAAGGATAAAATTATGATGAGAAGTCTTTGGAGCGGTGTTAGCGGTCTTAATGCCCATCAGACGGCAATGGACGTAGAAGGAAATAATATCGCAAACGTCAATACGGTGGGATTTAAATATTCCAGAACCAACTTTCAGAATTTATTGTCTCAAACAATAAAATCGGCAACAGCCCCCCAGGGTAATTTGGGAGGAAAAAATTCGCTGCAAGTAGGCCTTGGAGCAACTGTCAGTGCAGTTGAAACAATGTTCAAACAAGGCAGTATTCAAAATACAGACAAAAATACAGATATGGCTATCAGCGGGGACGGCTTTTTTGTAGTAAGTGACGACGGCGGAAAAACATATAAATATTCAAGAGCCGGGGATTTTACATTCGATGCCAACGGTAATTTTGTAGATCCGAACGGACTTATTGTCCAAGGCTGGCTGGCAGATTCTGATACCCATAAAATCGATACCGCAAGCGGAGTAAAACCAATTTCCATTCCACCGGGACTCACAACACCCGCACAGGGCACAAGCAAAATTCAAATAAAAGCTAACCTAAACAGCGGTGAT